>JAYTEJ010000120.1:0-3183 GCA_043735365.1 Acidobacteriota bacterium | reverse complement strand
ACGCACTCTCGCCGAGCTGGCGACCCCGGACAAGTCCGAAGTCAGCCACCGTGGCCAGGCGTTCACGGCGCTTCGTCGTCATCTGCTGGCCCATCCCACAACGATCGGGTAGCCGGCGGCGCCGCGCGCGGCCGGCGTTCGGGAGCCGACCCGAAGAGAAACTCGAGGGCCGCAGGCAACCGGCCGGCCCATGCCTCCTCCGAATGCGAGGCGCCGGGCTCGACGCTGGTGCGGAGGCGGCGGGGACCGAGCCCGCGCCGCCGCAGCAGCGCCTCCAGCTTGCGGACGTTGGCCACGGTCTCGTCGTCGATCCCGGCGTCCGCGGTTTCCTCCGTGCCCACACCCAGATAGACGCGCGACGGCCACCGCCCCGGCGCCGCGGCGCGGCGCAGCAGGTAGCCCCGGCCGACGTAGAGCGACGGGCTCTCGAGCAGCAGCCTGCCGAATACGCCCGGACGCAGCAGCGCCGTATAGAGCGCGGCGACCGCACCGTAGGACGAGCCGCCGAAACCGGTGTGGGTCGCGCCGCGAGCGGGGGCATAGCGCCGCTCGATGAAGGGCATCACCTCGCGCGTCATGAAGTCGGCATAGCGGCGGCCGAGGGGCGGGCCGCCGCCCGGGTTGCGCTCGTCCTCGACGGGAAGATATTCGCTCGAGCGGCGTTCTCCGCCGTGGTCGATGCCGACGATCATCAGCGGCGCCATCCGGCGCGACCGGACCAGTTCGCTGGCGGTGTCGGCGACGCCCCAGGTCCGCCCGGCAAAGGCGCGCGCGGGATCGAAGAGATTCTGGCCGTCGTTCAGATAGAGCACCGGCAGCGACCGGACCGGAGGACGCCGGGGACGCGGCGGCAGCCAGACAGTCAGCCGCCTGCGGACGCCGAGGTAGTAGCTGTCGATGTCGTGGGTCTGCAGCATGGAAACGTGCGATTATCCCTGTCCATGGCCACAACCCCCAACCCTTATGCGAACGCGCTGGCGGACCGCGATCCGCTGGAGGCGCTGGGCGAGACGCCCGGGCGCCTCCGGGAGTTCGTCGGCGCCTGGACCGATGCGCAGTTCGCGCGTCCGTATGCGCCGGCCAAGTGGACGGTCCGGCAGATCATCGTCCACCTCGCCCAGACCGAGCTGGCGCTCGGGACGCGCATCCGCTTCGCGCTGGCGGAGCCGTCCTTCGTCGCCCAGCCCTTCTCGCAGGACGCCTGGCTCCCGCTCGACGAGAGCCTGGACGCGAACACTGCGCTCGACGCCTACACGATGCTGCGGCGGATGAACGTCGCGATGCTGCGGGCGCTGCCGCCGGAACGGCTCGACCACGAGTTCTCGCATCCCGAGTACGGCCTCCTCACCATCCGCTGGGTGGCGAGCCAGATGGCGGGACACGACATCCATCACTTCAGGCAGATCGCCGCGCTCTGATCGCCCGGCCGGTTTGCACCGGGACCCTCCTCCCGGCGATTTTTTCGCCTTGAGGCGTGACTTCGTGACATCGAGACACGCCAGCTTCGACTGGGTGGACGCGGCAGGGTTCGCAACAGCCACGCTCACAAACTACAGCGCTATCGCGGTGGCATCATCCTTCGGTGGGATGCTGACGCAGTCCGAGTTGGACGCGCTCATCTTACGAAAGACAGCCATCGCCAGTTTCGTCAACGGCGGCGGCGGATTGCTGGCCCTCTCGGAATGCGCTCCGCAAAGCGGCTTTTGTCTTGCTGGCAATCTGGGGCCTTCCCCTGACCTTTTCGGTTTTCTGCCCGTGACGGTGACCTCGGTCGCAACGACCGCTCCTTATGCGCTGACGTCCGACGGACACGCTCTCTTCCCCGGGTTGACCGACGCAGACATGAACGATCCTACTCATAACTCCTTTGGCGAAGTGGGTGGGCTGACGGTGATAGACCGGGACCTCAATGGGATTGCGACCACGCTTGCGGGAAACGTTCGGATCGACAACGGAGGCTTCACGCCGGTCCCAGAACCCGGTTCCATGCTGCTGTTGGCCTCCGGTTTGACACTGCTGCTGGCCCGGAGCAGATACCGCAAACCGAGCGTCTAAAAGCCAAGGGGCACGGCTCCCGAGGCGCGGCGGCGCCGCCTCTTAGGTTAGAAGCCTGGCTGCAAATTGACCTGCCAGTCCCAGCCGCGCCTGGGGCCGGTTGAGCGGGCGAACGTAATCAATTTCGGCGACGGCAAAGCCGAGCAGGTTGATCCGCGCCGTGGCGCCGACGCTGGTGACGGGCTGGGAAATCGCCGCGGGTGAAGTTCCCCGACGACCGCCCGCCCCAGGCGACGCCGCCGTCGGCGAAGACGCCGAACTCGAGCGGAATCGGCCCGTAGAAAAGAACATGATCCGCGATCCATCGGGGCTGAGCTCTGGACTGACGTTCACGCCGCCGCCGCTGTTGGCCTTGGTGATCAGCGGCCGTGCGAAGGACGCCGGCATCTTCGTCGTTTCGGCCACGGAACGATAGCCGGCCATCTCGGCGACATGCCACTCGATTGAGAGTTCCTTGCCGTCGACCTCCAGCACCCCCTTGAACGCTTCGTCGACGCCACCCCGGCCGAGCCCGGCGCGCAGCAGCGTGCCGATGGTGCGTTCGCCGTATTTCCCACCGATGCAGGCCCACAACGCCTGACCGTAGCGACACCGGAGCGCGGATTGTCCAGATCGCGCACGTTCGGCAGCTTATCGCGCTCGGCGGCGGCGCACTGCGACAGCGCACTGCTGGCGCATGAATGGGTGTTGGTGTTGGTGATGTCGTACAGGAACGCATGCACCAGCTCTTACCCGATGACGTGGTCGGTGGCGGCCAGCGGCCCGGCAAACGGCAGCACAATCCGGCGCTTGGCTGCTTCCGTGACGCCGCCCGCCCCTTCTCCGAGCGTCCCCTCGATGGCATCGGTCTGCCGGAAGTGCGGACCGCTGGCATACAGGATCAGCGGCTGCCGCTCGCGCAGCTCGTGATCTAGCAGCCGCGACAGCGCCCGTCCCACCGTTCCGCCATCCGCCCGGCCAGCTTCGCCGCCTCCTCTTCCGCCGGGTAGAAATAGACGTCGAAGTGTTCGGTCTCGAGCACTTGGAACTTGAAATCGTGGTGCTGGACATTGTTCTGGCCGAAATAGCCCCCCTGCGCGAACGCCGCAGCGGGAAGCACGGCGGCACAACAGGCCGGAAGGAATGCTC
>JAYTEJ010000119.1:0-2377 GCA_043735365.1 Acidobacteriota bacterium | reverse complement strand
GCGGTGTCGATCCCGACGACGGCGCCGGTGCGGTCCTCGAGCCAGGCCTTCTGCTGATCCTCCGGCATGGCCACTTCGGGGTAGAGGCGCAGCCAGCTCTCCGGATCGACCGCCATGTTGGCGAAGAAGTTCTTCTGTTCCCTGTAGATGCCGCCGAACCAGTTGGCGTGGGTCACGTCTTTGACCCCTTCGACCGACTGCACCCGCGCCTGGTAGCTCAATGGAATCGGGTTGATGAGCGAGATCCGGTCGATCATCACCAGCCGCTCGGCGCCTGACAGCGTGATGGTACCGCTGAACGCCACCCGGACCGCCATCAGCACGCCGAAGAGGACGAAGGCGACAAACACCGACAGCAGCGTGAAGATCGTCCGCATCTTGCGGCGGCCGAGATTGCGCCACACGATCGGCAGGAACTTCATGCCATGGCCTCCTGCACCAGCGTGCCCTTCTCGAGGTGCAGCGTCCGCTTGGCGCGCGCCGCCGCGTGGGGATCGTGCGTCACCATCACGATGGTCTTGCCGTGCTCGCGGTTGAGCGTCTGCAGCAGGTCGAGAATCTCATCGCCGGACCTGCGATCCAGGTCGCCGGTCGGCTCGTCGCAGAGCAGCAGCGTCGGGTCGGTGACGATGGCGCGGGCGATGCCGACGCGCTGCTCCTGACCGCCGGAGAGCTGACGCGGGTAGTGCTGGGCGCGCTCGGCCAGCCCCACGACCGACAGCGCCACCGCCACCCGGCGCTTGCGATCGGCGGACCCCAGCTTGGTCAGCAGCAGCGGCAGCTCGACGTTGCGGAAGGCGGTCAGCACCGGCAGCAGGTTGTACATCTGGAAGACGAAGCCGATGTGGCGCGCACGCCAGGCCGAGAGCCGGCCGCCAGACATCTTGTCGATGCGGTCGCCGGCGACCTCCACCGTGCCCTCGGACGGCGTGTCGAGCCCGCCCATCAGGTTGAGCAGGGTCGTCTTGCCGGAGCCGGACGGGCCCATCAGCGCGAGGAAGTCTCCGGACGGGATGTCGAGCGTTACCCCCGCGAGCACGTCGATGCGCTCGTTGCCGCGCCGATAGATCTTGTGCAGATCCTTGATCCTGACCAGCGTGTCCATCTACTGCTCCTTGATCGTCACCCGCTCGCCGTCCTTCAGCGCCGCGGGGCCCTCGACTACTACCTGCTCGCCGGATGACAGCCCCGAGACGATCTCGACGCGATCCCCGCTGGCCGTGCCCGTCTTGACGGCGCGCCGCTCGACCTGGCCGTCGCGGACGACGAAGACGACCTCGCGTCCTTCGACGCTGCGGACGGCGCTCTTCGGCGCCAGCAGCCGTGGCTGCTGCGCCCCGGCGTCGGCGGCCGGCCGCCGCTCCTCGAGGAAGGAGACCTTAATCCCCATGTCCGGGAGGATCCGCGGGTCGAGCTGCTCGAAGGCGATCCGCACCCGGACGGTGGCCTTCTGCCGGTCGGCGGTCGGTACGGTGGTGATGACGTGCCCGGGAATTCGCCACGACGGGTAGGCGTCGAGGACGGCTTCGACCGGCTGATCCGGATGCACCCGGTTGATATAGGTCTCGCTGACGTCGACTTCGATCTCGAGCGACGACATGTCGACGATGGTGCCGATGCCGGAGCGGGTGAAGCCGCCGCCGGCGGAGATCGGCGAGATCATCTCGCCGGGCTGGGCGTCCTTCGAGATCGCCACGCCGTCGAACGGCGCCCGGACCTGCATGTCGGCGAGGTCCGCCCGCCGCTGGCTGACGACGCTCTCCGCGACCTTCATCTGCTGCTGAGAGAGCGCGATCCGCGCCTTGAGCGACTCCACCTCCGACCGCGCGGTGTCGAGCTCGGCGCGACCGACGACCTGCTGCTCGACCAGCTGCTCGCGACGGCCCAGGGTCCGCTCCGCTTCGCGCAGCCGCGCCTCGTCTTCGGCGGTGCCGCCGCGCGCCGCCTCGAGCTGGGCCTCGGCGACCGCGAGCGCGGCGCGGGCCTGGGTGTCGTCGAGCCTCGCCAGCACCTGCCCGGCGTGCACCGGCTTGCCCTCCTCGACGAAGACCTCGAGCACTTTGCCGGTGACCTTGGACGAAACCGTGGCGCGCCGCCTGGCGGTCACGTAGCCGGAGGCGTCGAGCACCGCCCCGGGGGCGGCTCCGGCGCCGCTGACCGATGTCACCGCGGCAACTTTGACTGCCGCCGCGGTGGTCCGCGTCGACCAGTAATAGCCGCCGGCGGCCAGCGCCAGCAGCAGCAGACCGAGCGCGATCCAGCGGCCGCGTCCCGAGGTGCCGCCGCGTGCGGAGTGATCGATGCGAAGCGTGGCCAGATCGTCGGTGAGATTTGTCAAGGGCGGCGGTCCATACGCGGGTGGGGGTGGGACGCTCTC
>JAYTEJ010000118.1:0-2782 GCA_043735365.1 Acidobacteriota bacterium | reverse complement strand
TGTCCAGCAGCGTCCGCGCCAGCATGTAGGGGCTGGTGAGGGTGAACTTGAACGCGCCGCCGGCGACCGTCGCGGCGCGGGCGCAATCCTCGGGCATGTTGAGCGAGCCCTCGGCAAGAGCCCCGACGACGACGGCGGCCGGCTTGCTGCGGAACCGCATCTCGGTCTTGGCCCGGAACGCTGCCGTATCCAGGCGGCCGACCTGCGCGCGAATGCCCGCCAGCGGCCGCACGAAGTACTCGATCATGCCGTTGGTGTCGGGGTGGTCGAGATCGAAGCGGTAGAGCTCGCCGTCGGTCGGCAGGTCGATCCCGGCCCGCCGCTGGGTGTCGAAGACCACGCGCGTGGCATCGACGAGCGCCTGTTCGCTTGGCGCCGCGGCCAGCCAGTCCGGCACCGGGTACGAGCCCACAGTCGTGGTGAGGATCTCGGGGCGTGACGATGTCATGCGCACAGCATAGTGCCATCGCCGCGGCCGGTGGGGAGTTCCGGGCGGAGAACCCCATCCGGTAGAATGATGCGGCAATGAGATTTGGCATCTGCAACGAGCACTATGAGGGCTGGGCCTTCGATCGGATCTGCCGGTCGGTCGCCGGCATGGGCTACCAGGGCCTCGAGGTGGCGCCCTTCACGCTCGCCTCCGCGATCACCGACGTCACCGCGCGGCAGCGGTCGGACCTGCGCCGCCAGGCCGAGGACAGCGGCCTGCAGATCCTCGGGCTCCACTGGCTGCTGGCGAAAACGGAGGGACTCTACCTGACCTCTCCGGACGCGGCGGTACGGCGGCGCACCGCGGACTACCTCGAGGCGCTCGCCGGGGCCTGTCGCGATCTCGGCGGCACGCTCATGGTCTTCGGATCGCCGAAGCAGCGCTCGCTGCTGCCTGGGGTTGCCCGGGACCAGGCGTATGAATGGGCGGCCGAGACCTTCCGCGCCGCGATGCCGGCGCTGACCGGCTGCGGCGTCTCGCTCTGCATGGAGCCGCTGTCGCCGGCGGAAACCGATTTCGTCAACACCTGCGCCGACGCCGAGCGGTTGGCGCGGATGGTGGACGACCCGCATTTCGTCCTCCATCTCGACGTCAAGGCGATGTCGAGCGAGCCGGACCCGGTGCCGGATCTGATTCGGCGCTACGGCAGCCGCGCCGGTCACTTCCATGCCAACGACGCCAACCTGCGCGGCCCCGGCATGGGAGACGTGGACTTCGTGCCCATCTTCCGCGCCCTGCAGGACGCTCGCTACGATGGCTGGGTGTCGGTCGAGGTGTTCGACTACACGCCCGATCCCGAGACCATCGCGCGCCGCAGCATCGACTACATGCGGGAGTCGCTGCAGGCGGCGACCCGCTGAGAGGGCTACAGTCGCAGCGCGCGGCGGGGATTCTCGACCGTCAGCCGCTGCACCGCCTCGCTCGAGAGCCCCAACCCGGTGCGCAGGTTCTCGGCGCTCTGCCGCATGGTGACGGCAGAGCCGACGAAGTGCGACCGGTCCGGCGCCCGCGGCACCATGTCCTCGTCGACCACCACTTCCCGCCGTCCCAGCGTGTAGCGTCCGGGGCCGAGCCCCGCGGGCGCAATCCCATCGCTGACCACGATCGCTCGGCCGGGGTCGGCCAGGCGCAAATAGTTGGCCAGCACGAAGAACGGCAGGTGCGCGCCATCGGCGATGAAGGTCAGCCACAGCTCCCCCGCCAGGCTCAGCACCCGCTGGACGATGTTGTCGTGGCGATGGAGCTGCAGCGGGCAGCCGTTGCCGACGTGGGTGAACATCGACAGGCCGGCATCGATCCCCTGGCGCAGCTGGTCGAGCGTCGCGTCCGAATGCCCCCCGGACACCCGGACGCCGGCGTCGGCAATCATCCGGGTCACCCGTCCGCCGGGATCGCACTCCGGCGCCAGCGTGACGATCCGGGTCAGGCCGGCACCGGCGTCGAGCAGCCGCCGCATCACTTCCGGGTCGGCGGGCCCCATCGCGTCGTGCGGATGCGCACCGCGGTAGCCCTCGGCCGGGTTGAGGAACGGCCCCTCGATGTGCAGTCCGGGAATCAGCCGCGTCGCCAGCGGATCGGCCTCGCGCAGCCGCGCCAGCGCCGCCAGCCGGCCGCACATCGCCGCCGGGTGATCGGTGATGATCGTGGGCAGGAACGCCGCCACGCCATCGGCCTCGACGCGGCGGCAGACGTGATGGAGCTGCTCCGCCGTCAGTCCGTCGCGATTGAAGTCGATACCAGCATAGCCGTTCAGCTGCAGATCGACATAGCCTGCCGTCGCCGGCGACATCAGGGGCGTCCGCTCCGCCCGGCCGGGTCGAGTGCCTGCAGTTCCTGATTCGTCCACGGGCGCGTCCGTCCGTCTGTCTGGGTCCGGATCTGAGCCACCTGCGCCGGATCCACCGCCGACGCGCCGTTGCCCCACTGCCGCCTGACGTAGGTGAGCGCACCGGCAATCTGTTCATCGGTGAGCCCCGCGCCGAGCGGCGGCATCAGGCCGATCTCCCCTTCCTTGCCGTTGAGCAGGACGCGGATGGGCACGTCGGGCGCGGCCAGCGCCAGCGCGGATCCCACGAGGCTTGGCGCCAGCTTCTCGCGGCCGCGGCCGTCTTCCTGGTGGCAGGCCATGCACAGGCTGGTGTAGACGGTCTGGCCCGAGGCACGCAGCCCCTCCTGCGCCGGCGTCAGCGCCGCCGGCGCGGGCGCATCTCCGGCAGCCGCCGGCTTGCCGGGCCAGGTCACGCGGCCCAGCACGGCGGACACGCGCGAGGCGATCTCCCCGCCGCCGCCGGC
>JAYTEJ010000117.1:0-2568 GCA_043735365.1 Acidobacteriota bacterium | reverse complement strand
CGATGATGCCGCACATGCTGTTACCCCCGAGGTTTCCTGTGGTGCGCCGCCCACTCGTCCTTGTTGATCTGCCGGCCGCGCGACAGCGCCAGCGCATCGGCCGGGACGTCCTTGGTGATCGTCGACCCGGCCGCGATGTAGGCGCCGCGCCCGACCGTGACCGGCGCGACCAGCTGCGAGTCGCTGCCGATGAAGGCGCCGTCCTCGATGATCGTCGGGTGCTTCAGCGTGCCGTCGTAGTTGCAGGTGATGGTGCCGGCGCCGATGTTGACTTTCTCGCCGATGGTGGAGTCGCCGAGATACGACAGGTGATTCGCCTTCGAGCCGCGCCCGAGGGTCGTCTTCTTCAGTTCGACGAAGTTGCCAACGTGCGCCTCTTCGCCGACGTGAGACTGCGGGCGGAGATGCGCGAACGGGCCGACAATCGCGCCGCGCGAGACGTGCGAGTCGATCAGCAGGCAGAAGTTGTTGATGCGGACGTCGTCGTCGATGCTGGTGTTGACGATGCGGACCCCGGACTGGATTTCGCAGCGCGCACCGATGGAGGTGCGCCCTTCCAGGTGGACGCCGGGATGGATCACGGTGTCGGCGCCGACCGTGACGTCGGCCTCGATATACGTCGTCGCGGGATCCACAATCGTGACGCCGGAGGCCATCAGCGCGTCCAGCCGGGCCGCCCTCAGAATGTGACTCACGTCGGCCAGCTCCTTCCGGCTGTTGACGCCCAGGATTTCCCGGGCATCATCCAGGGCTACGGTTTCGACCCGGAGCCCGCGATCGCGGTAAATCCGGACCAGATCGGGAAGGTAATACTCCCCCTGAGCATTCGACGACCCAATCTCGCGGAGCGCGCCGAACAGCGGCGCCAGGTCGAACGCGTAGACCCCGCTGTTGATCTCCCGGATGGCCCGCTCCTCCGGGGACGCATCCTTGTGTTCGACGATGGCGGCGATGGCCCCGCCGGCGTCGCGAACGATGCGTCCGTAGCCGTCCGGGGCCGGGACCATGGCCGTCACGACCGTCGCCGCCGCATGCCGGGCCCTGTGCGTTTCCGCCAGCGCCTGAAGGCTCGCGGCGGTGAGCAGCGGCACATCGCCCGAGAGCAGGATCACCGCGCCGGTGGCCCCCTGCAGCAGCGGCTCCGCCTGCAGCAGCGCGTGGCCGGTGCCAAGCTGCGGGCTCTGGACTGCAAACGCCAGGCCCGGCCGTTCTGCCAGGGCCGCCTGCAGACGATCGGCCTCGTGGCCGACGATCACGATGACAGAAGTGGGCGATATTGAAGCGGCGGCGCGAAGAACGTAATCGATGAGGGGCAGCCCACCGGCCAGATGCAGCACTTTGGGCAGCGCGGACTTCATCCGGGTGCCTTTGCCCGCGGCGAGAATGACGACGTGGAGGTCTGACGGGTGTGGCATGTCAGACGGTAGTGTAGCGCGCCAGGAAGCGGCGCGGCGCGGTCAGGAGCGGCGGGTCGTCCGGCGGCGCCCGGCGGCCGCCGGAGTGTTGAGAGCCGAGCCAAACTGCTGCTGGCCCCGGAGCGATTCCAGGTCGGGATCTTCCCGCGCGAGACCGCGGTTGTCTGGATTAAGGGCAATTGCCCTCCGCAGATGATCGAACGCCTCGTCGTGGCGTCCGCGCATCCCGAGTGCGACCGCCATGATGTAGTGGGCGTGGTCGCTGTCGGGGTCTTCGCCGAGCGCGCGCTGCAGGTGGTCGAGCGCGCCGGTGTGATCGCCGGAGTTCAGGGCCACGGTGGCGGCGTAGACACGCTCCGCCGGAGTCTTGGGCGCGGCGGGCTGGCGCTCGGTTTCGCGCTCGCAGACGCGGAGATACAACCGGGCGCGCTCGAGGAGCTCCTGCTCCGATGGGTATTTCTCGAGCACGGTGCGGAAGTGGGTGGCGGCGCCGTCGTAATCGTGGCGCTGGAGCGCCTGCACGCCGCGCTCGTAGACCGCGACCGCTTCGTAGAAGCCCGGCTTCCGCGGCGCCGCCGGGGCGGCGGGCTGGGCGGCGGGCTGCGACTTGTCGTCTCCAGCGGCACGCCGGGCCTTGGGCGCGGGCGTTTTGGCCTTCGAGGCGGCGGGCGGTCTGGCCGCCGCGGTCTTCTTGATTGGCTTCTTGGGCGAAGGGGCGGTTTTGCGCACCGCAGCAGCGGCCTTCCGAGGGGCGGCCTTCCGCGCGGCCGGCCGGGCGGCAGTCTTCTTCCTGGCGGCGGTACCGTTCCGGGCCACTCTGCTGCGCGCGGGTGACGCTTTTCCTGGCCGCGACCGCGCTGCGGTCGCTTTCGCCGATTGTCGCTTCTTCGCCATTCGCCTCCTGAAGGGCTGGCCCCGGAGTGTGACAGTAACAAAACTCATTAAGGAGGGTCAAGCAGAGAGGGACGGTAGGAGGGACTTTCAGACCAGAGACCGGTCAATTAGGTCATTCAGGAGAATACTTTGCTTCTTCCAGGAGCGCGAACACCTCACGGGTCGAGATCTGGAACTTTGACGCTATCTCCCGAAGAGCTTCTCGGCGGCTCAAACTCATATTATTGGTCAAATCACCAAATATAGCGGCCACATCTTC
>JAYTEJ010000116.1:0-6045 GCA_043735365.1 Acidobacteriota bacterium | reverse complement strand
GAGCCCCGCCATCCGGAGTGCGCATGAGCAACCAACACTGGTTCAGCAAGCAGCGAACGTCCGCCGAAGTCGAGCCGTCGATGGACGCGCGCGGCGTCGAGCGTCAACCCTTCAGCCCGGCCAGCGTCGGCAAAGGATCGCGGCTGCGCGGCGCCCACGTTACCCACGGGGTGTGCCCGTATTGCGCAGTGGGATGCGGTCAGCTGATCTACACCAAGGCCGGCAAGGTCATCGATATCGAGGGCAACCCCGACAGCCCCATCAATGCCGGCACGCTCTGCCCCAAGGGCGCCAACACCTTCCAACTGTCGGTCAACCCTCACCGGAAAACACACGTGCTCTACCGGGCGCCCTACTCGGACCACTGGGAAGAGCGGCCGCTCGACTGGGCCATGGAGCGCATCGCCCAACGCGTCAAGGAGACGCGCGACGCGACGTTTGTCGAGGAGCGCGACGGGGTCGTCTTGAATCATGTGACGACAATGGCGTCGCTCGGCGGAGCGACGCTGGACAACGAAGAAAACTACCTCATCAAAAAGCTGCTCAACGGCGGGCTGGGCATCGTCGGCATCGAAAACCAGGCCCGCATATGACATAGCGCGTCGGTGCCCGGTCTGGGCACCTCGTTCGGCAGGGGGGCGGCGACGGGCTTCCAGCAGGATCTGCAGCACAGCGACTGCATCCTGATCATGGGGTCCAACATGGCGGAAGCGCACCCGGTGGGCTTCCGCTTTCCGATGCTGGCGCGCGAGCGCGGCGCCGACCTCATCCACGTCGATCCACACTTCTCGCGCACCTCGGCGATGTGCACACAGTACGTCGCCGTCCGCACCGGGACGGACATCGCCTTCCTCGGCGGTCTGATCAACTACGTACTCACGCACGAGCGCTGGTTTCGGGAGTACGTGCTGGCCTACACCAATGCCGCCACGATTGTCGCGGACGACTTCGTTGACGCCGAGGACAACGGCGGCCTGTTCAACGGCTTTCATCCCGAGAGTGGCAGCTACGATCCCGGCCTGGCGGCCTGGAACTACGCGGGCGAGCCTGGGGCCTCGAAAACCCACACCCCCAAGGAGGTCAAGGCGGAGTCCTTCAGCGAGCGGTTGGGGTTCATCGAGAACGTCCCGCCCCCTTCCGATCCGACACTGCAGCACCCGCGCTGTGTCCTGAACATCCTGCGGCGCCACTACGCCCGCTACACGCCGGAGATGGTGGCCTCGATCGCCGGCTGCAGCGTCGCGGACCTCGTCACGGTTGCCGAGTCGCTTTGCAACAATTCCGGCCGCGAGCGAACGTCGGCGATCGTCTACGCGGTCGGCTGGACGCAACACACGACCGGCGTCCAGACCATCCGCGCCGCCGGCATCCTGCAGCTGCTGCTCGGCAACATCGGCCGGCCCGGCGGCGGCATCATGGCGATGCGCGGACATGCCAGCATTCAGGGGTCTACCGACATTCCGACGCTCTACGATTTGCTGCCCGGGTACATCCCGCAGCCCTCGGCGCAGCGCAATCACGCGACGCTCGCGAGCTATCTCGAGCAGGAGCACGTGCCGCACGGCTACTGGGCCAACTTCCCCAAGTTCATGGTCAGCCTGCTGAAGGCGTGGTACGGCGATGCCGCCACCGCCGCCAACGACTGGGGCTTCGGCTGGGTGCCTCGCATCGACGACAACTATTCGCAGCTGGCGACGACGATGCGGATGGCCGACGGCAAGGTGAAGGGGTTCTTCCTGTTCGGGCAGAACCCGGCGGCGGGCGCCCCCAACGGCGCGCTCAACCGCGCCGCGCTGAAACGGCTCGACTGGCTGGTCGTGCGCGACTGGTTCGAGATCGAAAGCGCCTGCTTCTGGAACAAGGGGCCCGAACGCCCGGACCCCCGCACCATCGGGACGGAAGTGTTCTTCATGGCCGCGGCGGCGTCGCCGGAGAAAGAAGGCACGTTCACCAATACCCAGCGGCTGCTGCAGTGGCACGACCGCGCGGTCGATCCGCCAGGCGACTGCCGTTCGGATCTGTCGTTCGTCTACAACCTCGGAAAGCGCCTCAAGGCGCTCTATGCCGGCTCCACGAAGGGGCGCGACCAGGGCCTGCTGAATCTGACCTGGGACTACGAGCCGGACCAGCCGTTCGTGCTGGCGGACGGCCAGACCAGCCGGCTCGCGGACGAACCTGACGCCCGCAAGGTGCTCAAGGAAATCAACGGCTACCGCGTTGCCGACCGCACCCAGGTCGCCGGCTTCTCGGATCTCGAGGCCGACGGCTCGACCGCCTGCGGCTGCTGGATCTACAGCGGCGTGTACCCCGCGGCAGATCGCAACCGCGCCAGCGATCGATCGCGCACGCCCGGCAATTACGTCGACCCGAACTGGGGGTTCGCCTGGCCCCACAACCGGCGCATGCTCTACAACCGCGCCTCCGCCGACCCCGAGGGCCGTCCCTGGTCGGAGCGCAAGCAATACGTCTGGTGGGACGAGACGACAAAGAAGTGGACCGGCATGGACGAGCCCGACTTCGAGCCCGACAAGCCGCCCACCTATCGCCCGGCGAAGGGTGCGCACGCCATGGCCTCGATTGCGGGGAACTCCCCGTTCATCATGAAGCCCGACGGCAAGGGATGGCTCTACGCGCCTGCCGGGACCAAGGACGGTCCATTGCCGACGCATTACGAGCCGCTGGAGTCGCCGGTGCCGAATCTGCTCTACCGGCAGCAGGCCAACCCGGCGGTCGAGCGCTACGACTCCCCGCTCAACCCGTGCGCGCCGCCGCTCGATCCCGCGTATCCCATCGTCGCGACCACCTATCGCCTGACCGAGCACTATCTGAGCGGCCCGATGAGCCGATTCAACTCCTGGCTGAACGAGTTGCAGCCGGAGATGTTCGTCGAGATCAGCCACCAGCTCGCGGCCGAGCGCGGCATCGTCCATGGCGGCTGGATGGTGGTGAGCAGCCCGCGCAGCGCCATCGAGGCCCGCGCCATGGTCACGCACCGCATGCAGCCCCTCACCGTCAACGGCCGGACGCTGCACCAGATCGGCCTTCCCTTCCACTGGGGCTTCGCCGGCGAGACCGTCGGCGCCATCGCCAATGACCTGACGCTGATCGTGGCGGATCCCAACGTCAGCATGCACGAGGCCAAGGCGTTCTCCTGCGAGGTCAGGGCCGGGCGCCTCCCGGCGGCCGCCGCCGCGGCGCCCGCGGACGTGGCGCGCCGTCCGACCCGCGAGCCCTCGCCCGACACGCCCGAGTCCGACCAGCCCGAGGGACAGTTCCGATGATGGATGACGTGCGCACGCTCGTCGATGCGTGGAAGATCCCCGAACCGCCGGCTCCGCACGAGGAGATGGGGTTCTTCACCGACACCACCCTCTGCATCGGCTGCAAGGCCTGCGAAGTGGCGTGCAAGCAGTGGAACCAGCTGCCCTCCGACGGCTTCGACTGGACCGGCCACAGCTACGACAACACCTCGGCGCTGTCGGGCACCACCTGGCGGCACGTCGCCTTCGTCGAACAGATGGATCCCGGCGCCGCCGCGCCGCCGCGCTGGCTGATGATGAGCGACGTCTGCAAGCATTGCGTCCAGGCCCCCTGCCAGGAGGCCTGCCCCACCGGCTCGCTCATCTACAACGAGTTCGGCAACGTCTACGTGCAGCAGGACATCTGCAACGGCTGCGGCTACTGCGTCGCCGCCTGCCCCTTCGGCGTCATCGGTCGCGACCCCGAGGACGGCCGCGCGCACAAGTGCACGCTCTGCTACGACCGGCAGAAGGACGGCCTCACGCCCGCGTGCGCAAAAAGCTGCCCGACCGAGTCGATCCAGTTCGGGCCGATCGGCCAGCTCAGAGAGAAAGCGCAGGCACGGGTGCAGGCACTCCAGGCGCGGGGAGAGACCGACGCGTATCTCTACGGCGCCGCGCCGACCGCGGAGTACAGCGCCTTGAACGCCTTCTTCCTCTTGAAGGACGCGCCCGGCGTCTACAATCTGCCCGAGGCGCCGCACCGTCCGACGACACATCTGCGCACCAACTACCTGTTCAGTTTCGGGGCGTCGATTGCCCTGACCCTCGCCTCCGCATTGATCTTCGGCAGAGGCGCAGGCAAATGAGCGACGACCCGCGGGAGGCGAAGCCGAGCGGCGGGGCCGCGGACGGCTATTACGGCCTGCCGATGCTCAAGGAGCCGGTGTGGGGCTGGGAAATCGCCTGGTATTTCCTGCTCGAAGGGATCAGCGCCGGCGCCTTCCTCCTTGCCGCGATGGCGCGGCTCGCGGGCGACGAGCGCGACGCCGACACCGTCGCCGCCGGCGACTACATCGCCCTGGCGGCGCTCATTCCCTGTCCGCCGCTGCTCATCGCCGACCTCGGACGTCCCGAGCGCTTCCACCACATGCTGCGCGTCTTCAAGCCCTCGTCGCCGATGAACACCGGCGCCTGGGCGCTGGCCGCTTACTCTCTGCCGGTGGGGCTGCTGGCGCTCAAGCAGTGGACCGGCGCGGCCAGCCCGGGCTCCTCCTCCGCCCTGACGCGGACCAGCCGCCTCCTCCCCGCGGCGCCGATTGCGCTGGCCGGGCTGCCGATTGCGCTGACGATGATCAGCTATCCGGGGGTGCTGCTGTCGACGACCAGCACGCCGGTGTGGGCGAGGACGCGACTGCTCGGAGCGCTGCTGGCGTGCAGCTCGATGAGTGCGGCGGCGGCGACGCTGTCCTTCGTCCTCGCCGTCCGCGGGCGAAGGGCGGCGCGCAGCCTGCGCCGGCTGCACCGCATCGAGCAGGTCGCCGCCGCCGCCGAGACGGCAACGCTGGCGGGATACCTGCTCTCGTCCGGCGACGCTGCCGCTCCGCTCACCACCGGACGCGGCGCACGGCTGTTCTGGGGGGGCGCGGTGGCGGTGGGGCTCGTCGGCGGCACCTTCGCCCGCGCCTTGGCGTCACGCCGCGGCCGCTACCGCCGGCCGGCGACGATCGCCGGGGCGGTCTGCACGGTCGCCGGCGGCTGGGCGCTGAAGCGGGCGGTGGTCTACGCCGGCCGTGAGTCGGCGCGGGATCCCGCCGCCGCCCGCAGCGCGGCGCGCGCCACCCCAGCGGCGCCAGGATGGGTGCCTGCGCCATGAGCGGTCCCAGGACGCTGCGGGTCATCGACGCGCGGGAGGCGCATGGCGGTGCCGTTCGCGCCGAAGACTCACGTGCCACCGGCATCGCCGGCGTCACCGTCCAACGCGTCTCCGCGGGCGCACGTGTGGACGCGGTCGACGCGGTCGCGGTCGAGGAGCCGCTCGAGATCCGCCTCGACTACGAGGTGGACGGACGGCGGACCGGGCGCAGCCTGTCGATCACCATGCGGACGCCCGGACACGACCGCGAGCTGGCCGCGGGCTTCCTGCTCGCCGAGGGCATCGTCCGCGACGCCGCCGACATTCTCTCGATCGCGCACTGCGGGCCGCCGGTCGCGCCCGGCCTGCAGAACGTCATCAGGGTCGAGCTTCGCCGCGGCGTGCAGCTCGATCTGCCGCGCATCGAGCGTCATTCCTACACCTCGTCGAGCTGCGGGGTCTGCGGCAAGACCTCGATCGAGGCGCTCGAGGTGTTCTGCCCGGCCCCCCTGCCGGCGGGCCGGCCGTCGCTCAGGCCGGCGGCCATCGGACGGCTGCCGCTGGTGCTTCGAGAGGCGCAGCGGGTGTTCGACACGACCGGCGGCCTGCATGCCGCCGCGTTGTTCACCCCGGACGCCGAGCTCGTCGTCTTGCGCGAGGACGTCGGCCGCCACAACGCTGTCGACAAGGTGATCGGCTCGCAGCTGCTCGCCGGCCTGCTGCCGCAACACGACGTCGTCCTGCTGGTCAGCGGTCGTGCCAGCTTCGAACTGGTGCAGAAGGCGCTGATGGGCGGGATTGCCGTGCTCGCGGCGGTGGGGGCGCCGTCCAGCCTGGCAGTCGAACTGGCGGTGAGGTTCGACCTGACGCTGCTCGGCTTCGTCCGCGACGGACGTTTCAACATCTACTCCGGCGCCGCGCGCGTCGCAGCCGCGACCTGAACGACGCCCG
>JAYTEJ010000115.1:0-4815 GCA_043735365.1 Acidobacteriota bacterium | reverse complement strand
GCTACTAAGAGCTGAGAAATATGACTGACCCGATTGCAGACATGCTGACGCGGATCCGGAACGCGACTATCGCGCGCCACCCCCGAGTCGAGATGCCGTCGTCGCGCCTCAAGGTGGAGATCGCGCGCATCCTCGAGAGCGAGGGCTACATCCAGGGCTTCAAGGTGCTCGAGGCCGGCGAGGGCGATCGCGTCCAGGCCCAGCTGCGGGTGCTACTCAAGTACGGCCCGCGCGGCGAACGCGTGATTACCGGGATCCAGCGGATCAGCCGCCCCGGCCGGCGGGTGTACTTCGGCCGCGACGACGTCCCGGACGTGCTCGCCGGGCTCGGGGTCAGCATCCTGACGACCTCGCGCGGCGTGATGACCGGCCGCGAGGCGGTCAAGGCCGGCGTCGGCGGCGAAGTGCTCTGTAATGTGTGGTGATGTGAGCACCCGGCTCCCAGCTCCCAGCTTCCGGCTGGCGAGCACGGAGGCTGGTTGCTCGGAAGCTGCTGGAAGCTGGCAGCTGGAAGCTGGAAACTGGTAACCATGTCACGAATTGGCAAGAAGTTCATCCCCATTCCGAAGGGGGTCAAGATCGACGTTCAGCCCGGCGTCGTCGAGGTCCAGGGCCCGAAGGGCAAGCTGCGTCAGCCACTGCCCGCCGGCATCGGCTTCGAGATCGACGGCGACCAGCTCCATGCACGGACGCTGCGCGAGGACCCGGAGCTCGGCAAGTTCCACGGCCTGGCGCGCAGCCTGGTGGCCAACGCCGTCCGCGGCGTCACTGAAGGGTTTCGCAAGGATCTCGACATCGTCGGGGTCGGCTACCGCGCCGAGCTCAAGGGCAAGCAGATCGTCTTCGCGCTCGGCTACTCGCATGCGGTGGTGTTCGACATCCCCGCCGGCATCGACGTCGCCATCGACAAGCAGACCCATCTGACGGTCACCGGCGTGGACCGCCAGGTCGTCGGCCAGGTTGCCGCGAACATCCGCCGCCTGCGCAAGCCGGATCCCTACAAGCAGAAGGGCGTCCGCTACACGGGTGAAGTGCTGAAGAAGAAGGCCGGCAAGACGGGGGCGAAGTAGACACCCAGTTGCCAGTTGCCGGTAACCAGTTCTGGACGCAATCCGACAGAGCGGTTCGACGAGAGTAACGCGGCACTGGGAACTGGCTACCGGGAACTGGACACTTTTTATGAAGATCAACACGACCAAGGATCGGCGCCGGCGCATTGCGCTGCGCCAGCGGAAGCGGATTGCCGGGACCGGCGAGCGGCCGCGGCTGCGGGTGTTCCGCAGCGTCTCGCACATTTACGCGCAGGTGATAGACGACCAGACCGGGACGACGCTGGCGGCGGCGGCGAGCACCGAGCCGGGCCTGAAGACCGCGTTCGAGGGCACGACCCGCGGCGGCAACGTCGCCGGCGCGAAGGCGCTCGGCAAGACCATCGCCGAGCGGCTGCTGGCCAAGGGCATCACGCGCGTGGTGTTCGATCGCGGCGGCTTCCTCTACCACGGCCGCATCCGCGCCGTAGCGGAAGCGGCGCGCGAGGCGGGGCTGGAATTCTAAGGGAAGTTCCCAGCTCCAAGCTGCCAGCTCCCGGCTCACGGGAGTCTGAAGCTGGAAGCTGGAAGCTGGAAGCTGGAAGCTGGAAGCTGATTTTATGATTGAGACACGCGAAAAAATCGACTCGTCGCAGCTCGACCTCAAGGACACGGTCGTGAACATCAGCCGCGTCACCAAGGTCGTCAAGGGGGGCAAGAACCTCAGCTTCAGTGCGCTGGTGGTGGTCGGTGACGGCCATGGCGTGGTGGGGTTCGGGGTGGGCAAGGCCAAGGAAGTGCCCTCGGCGATCAAGAAGGGCATCGAGGCGGCGAAGAAGTCGCTGATTCGCGTGCCGCTGACCGGCACGACCGTGCCGCACCCGGTGCTTGGCCGCTTCGGCGCCGGGCAGGTGCTGCTCAAGCCCGCGCCCGAGGGCACCGGTATCATCGCCGGCGGCGCCGTGCGCGCGGTGGTCGAAGCCTGCGGCATCCAGAACGTGCTGACCAA
This sequence comes from Acidobacteriota bacterium, assembly GCA_043735365.1. Lineage (GTDB taxonomy): Bacteria > Acidobacteriota > Vicinamibacteria > Vicinamibacterales > 2-12-FULL-66-21 > JALZOC01. The sequence goes on along the minus strand of JAYTEJ010000115.1, from coordinate 2,778 downwards.
GTCGCTCGGGTCGGCCAACTCGCACAACGTCGTGCGGGCCACGTTCACCGGCCTGATGGGCCTTCGAGACCCCGGCGCGGTCCGCAAGCTGCGCGGCAAGGAAGAGCAGCCCGGCGACCTCGCCGCGGCGACGCGGTAACCGCCATGGCGAAGAAGAAGACGGCACAGGACGGCAGCGCCGGGGCGCGCAAGATGGTGAAGATTACGCTCGTCAGGAGCCCGATCGGCTTCGATCGGACCCAGGGCGCGACGGTGCAGGGGATGGGGCTGCGGCGCATCGGCCATTCGGTCGAGCTCGTCGACACCCCCGCCACCCGCGGCATGATTCTCAAGGTCCGTCATCTCGTGACGGTCCAGGAGTAAGGATCAGGACATGGATCTCTCGAATCTCAAACCGCCCAAGGGGGCGAAGCACTCGAAGAAGCGCGTCGGCCGCGGCCAGGGCTCGGGCACGGGCGTGCAGGCGGGGCGCGGGCACAAGGGCGCCAAGTCGCGCTCGGGCTTCACCCATAAGCGCGGCTTCGAGGGCGGCCAGATGCCGCTCCATCGCCGGGTGCCGAAGCGCGGCTTCCACAACATCTTCCGCGAGGAGTACGAGGTCGTGAACCTCGACACCCTGGCGGAGCGGTTCGAGGCCGGAGTGGCGATCACCGTCGAGCTGCTGCGCGAGCGGGGGCTGGTGCGCCGAACCGGGAAGGTCAAGGTGCTCGGGCGCGGCGACATCGCCGTGGCGCTGACGGTGCAGGCGCACAAGTTCAGCGGCACCGCCGCGGAGAAGATTGCCGCCGCCGGCGGCACGGCTGAGGTACTGGCGTAACCCGGCGTAAGCCGGTTGCATAAGGGTGTCATGCTCGAAAGCCTCAAGAACATCTTCGCGGTCGCGGACCTCAGGAAGCGCGTGCTCTTCACGCTCGGCCTGCTGGCGGTGTATCGCGTCGGCGGCCACATCCCGACGCCCGGCATCAACCCGGAGGCGCTGGCGGTGCTGGTCGATCAGGCCAAGAACACGATGTTCGGCCTGTACGACATGTTCTCGGGGAAGAACCTGTCGCAGATGACGATCTTCGCGCTCGGCATCATGCCGTATATCAGCGCCTCGATCATCCTGCAGCTGCTGACGGTTGTCTGGCCCTACCTGGAGCGGATCTCCAAGGAAGGGGAGCTCGGCCGGCGCAAGATCACCCAGTACACGCGCTACGGCACCATCCTGCTGAGCGTCGTGCAGGCGCTCGGCATCGCCTATTTCCTCGAGCGCAACACCGGCATCGCCGGCGGGCTGCCGCTCGTCTATCATCCCGGCTGGGGCTTCCGTCTGCTGACCATCCTGACGCTGACCACCGGGACGACGTTCATCATGTGGCTCGGCGAGCAGATTACCGAGCGCGGCATCGGCAACGGCATGTCGCTCATCATCTTCGCCGGCATCGTCGTCGGGCTGCCGCACGCGGTGATCACCACTCTCGAGCAGCTCAAGACCGGCCAGATGGGGCTCATCCGGCTGGTGGCGCTGGTGATTCTGATGTTCGGGGTCATCGCCGCCATCGTCTTCGTCGAGCGCGGACACAGGCGGGTCACGGTCCAATACGCCAAGCGCGTCGTCGGGCGGCGCATGTACGGCGGCTCGAGCACCCACATCCCGCTCAAGGTCAACACCGGCGGCGTCATCCCGGTGATCTTCGCCTCGTCGATTCTCGCGTTTCCGGCGACGCTGGCGCCGCTGGTCACCGAGGGCAGCCGGCTGGGGTGGCTGCGCGCGCCGCTCGAGCAGATTGCGCCCGGGATGCCGCTGCACGACCTGCTCTACGTGATCGGGATTATCTTCTTCTGCTATTTCTACACCGCCATCATCTTCAACCCGGATGATGTCGCCGAGAACATGCGGAAGTACGGCGGCTTCATCCCCGGGATCCGGCCGGGCAAGCGCACCGCGGAGTACATCGACACCATCCTGACGCGGATCACGCTGGTCGGGGCGATCTACCTGGCGATGGTCGCGATCCTGCCGACCTTCCTGATTAGCGGCTTCAAGGTGGCGCCGATTCCGTTCATCGGCGAGCGGCTCGACGCGGTGCTGCCGCGCTTCATCACCGAGGGCATGGGGGTCCAGTTCTTCTTCGGCGGCACTTCGCTGCTGATCATCGTCGGCGTCGCCATGGACACGGTGCAGCAGATCGAGTCGCAGCTGATCATGCGGCACTACGACGGGTTCATGAAGAAGACCCGGATTCGCGGGCGGCGGGGCCAGTAAGTGGCGGTGGCTCCCGGCGCCTGCCCCGGCGCCCTGAACGTCGTGCTGCTCGGCCCGCCGGGCGCGGGCAAGGGCACGCAGGCGGAGCGGCTGTCGCGGACCCGCAAGCTGCCGAAGGTCTCGACCGGCGACATCCTGCGGGAGGCGGTGGCGGCGCACAGCGAGGTCGGGCGGTCCGCCAAAGTGACGATGGAGGCCGGCAACCTGGTCAGCGACGATCTGATGATTTCGATCGTCCGCCAGCGGCTCGAGCAGGACGACGCCTTCTGCGGCTTCGTGCTCGACGGTTTTCCGCGCACCGTCGTCCAGGCCGGGGCGCTCGACGGGCTGATCAACGGCCGCGGGCCGCTGGTGGTGCTCGACATCGTCGTCCCGGAGGACGTGCTGGTGCGGCGGCTGGCGACGCGGCGGATCTGCGGCCAGTGCGGCGCCAACGCCGCGCCGGAGTGGAATGCGAACTGCGGCAAGTGCGGCGGCGCGCTGGTCACCCGCGTCGACGACGGCGTCGGGATCGTGCGGGAGCGGTTGAA
>JAYTEJ010000114.1:0-2930 GCA_043735365.1 Acidobacteriota bacterium | reverse complement strand
CGTCCGAGTCCGCAAAGCCACGAATCCCTCCGATGCTTGAAGTCTGCGCGTCAGAAAAACTTCCGCGCGATGTTGAAGCCGATGTACCAGTTGTCGTTGTTGAAGGCGCCGCCCGCCAGCTGCCCCAGCGTGGTGCCGAAGCCGTTCGACACGTTGAGCTGGAACAGGTGCCCCCCGGCTCGCCCTTCGAGACCGAAGCTCATCTGACTCACCCCCGGTTCGAAGCCGGCAAGCCGGGGCGTGACCTCGGCGACGAGATAGGCCGCCGGACGAATCCGCAGCCGCCCGCCGAGACCGACCATCAGGGTGTTGTTGTCGAAGCCCTGGTTCGCCAGGGCATTGCTGTTGACGACCAGCAGCGGCTCCGCGTACACGGCCGCCAGCCGGCCGATCTTGTGCGAGGCGGCGACCCCGAGCGTGCTGCGGTAGCGCGAGTGCAGGTTGTTGGCTCCCTCGAGGGTCGCGATCATGTCGAGGGCAATCGGCGATCCCCCCTTCTGGACGAGCAGGCTGTGCTGTCCGAACAGCTGGGTGGTGCGATCGCTCGTCCGGTGGACGCCAATCTGCGTGCCGCGCGCCAGCCCGTAGCGCAGCTCGAGGCCAATCTGGGCGGCGGAATCAAACCCGAAGAAGTCCGACGCCAGGTCGCCCAGGTCTCCCTGGCCGAGCGGCCGGGTGAAACGGTGGGTGACGCGGAAGGCGATCCGGTGCCGCGGCATCCGCAGCGTGGTCGGCAGGGCCGCGAGGTTGAAGTCGGGCTGCAGGGCATCCACCCGCGCGTCGGGATCGGCCGCATCCGGAACGGCCGGCGCCTGCGCGGCGGCGAGCGAGGGCATGGCCAGCAGCCAGGCCAGAAGCGCGATTCGGAAACAGGGCACGTCTGTAACTGAGGCAAGCGGGATGCCGGGCGCCACCGGCTGGAAGGCGTGGGAAACTCACCGGATGGCGGCGGCCGGATTACCCCCGGCGTAAGGCGTTACCAGCATCGTAAGGCCGGAGCGGCCTCACTCGACGCGGTGTTTGGCGAGGTAGTAGCTCAGGGCGCGCTGGCTGATGCCCATGATCTCGGCGGCCTCCTTCTTGACGCCGCCGGCGCTGTCGATCGCGCGGCGGACGGTCTCGCGCTCCGCCCAGTCGAGATTCTGGCGCAGGTCGAGCGACGGCAGCCCCGCGGGGGCGGCGCTGCTGACGCCGAGGATCCGCACCACGTCCGGACCAATCGTCAGCGTCGGCGTCAGCACCACCGCCCGCTCGACGGTATTCTCGAGCTCCCGGACGTTGCCTGGCCACTCCGCCGCCCGCAGCGCCTCGATCACCCCCGGCTCGAGCCCGTCGATGCGCTTGCCCGCCCGTTGGGCGTGCTTGGCGACGAAGTGCTCCACCAGCACCGGTACGTCCTCGCGCCGCTCGCGCAGCGGCGGGATGTGGATCGGGATGACGTTCAGGCGGTAGAACAGATCCTCCTGGAAGCGCCCGTCGGCGACCATCTGGCGCAGGTCGCGGTTGGTCGCGGCAATCACCCGGACGTCCACCTTCTGGGTGCGCTCCGATCCCAGCGGCTCGAACTCCCGCTCCTGCAGCACCCGCAGCAGCTTGGCCTGCAGCGCCGGGCTCATCGTCCCAATCTCGTCCAGGAACAGCGTGCCGCCGTCGGCCAGCGCGAACTTGCCCTTCTTGTTGGCGGTCGCGCCGGTGAACGCGCCGCGGACGTGGCCGAAGAGCTCCGATTCGAGCAGCGTCTCGGGAATCGCGGCGCAGTTTACCTTGATGAGCGGCATCTCGCGCTGGGCGCTGTGATAGTGGATCGCCCGGGCCACCATCTCCTTGCCGGTGCCGGTCTCGCCGGTGATCAGGATCGTGCTCTTCGATCTGGCGACCACTTGCGAGGTGTTGATGACCTCCTGCATCCGCCGGCTGCGGCCGACGATGCCGTAGTGATTGAACTCGGCGTCCCGCTCGGAGATCAGGTACTGGTGCTCGGTGCTCAGCCGATGATGCTCGAGCGCGCGGTTGACAACGACCAGCAGCTCGTCGATCTCGAACGGCTTCTGCAGGTAGTCGAGCGCCCCGAGCTTCATCGCCTCGATGGCGCTCTCGACCGTGGCATGCGCCGTCATCATCAGGATCTGCGGCCGCTCGCCGGCCGGGGTTGAGGCGATCAGCTCGCGGATCAGGTCGGTCCCGGTCAGTTCGGGCATCAGGTTGTCGACCACCAGCACGTCGAAGAACCGCTGGCCGAGCAGCCGCTGGGCCTCGCGGGCGCTGCCCGTGTCGATGACGTCATGACCCTCGCCGCGCAGCGCTCCAGCGAGCGCCGCCAGAATCTTCGCCTCGTCGTCCACCAGCAGAATCGATCCTGTCGTCATCGATAGTGTCCCGTCACCGTGGATCGCGGTATAAATCCCGGAGCGCGGCGTCCGGATCGCCAGTCGCGACAAGCGAGAATACTGGAGTATATGAGCGAGGAGCAACGCCGCGAGCCGGGATGCCCCCCCGTGAATTCTGTCGCGAACCACGGGGACACTCAGTACGCTCTCTTCTTGAATCCGGGGACGAGGCCAGGCCGGGGTCCTCGCGTGCCTCCGGCGGGCTCACGCCGGAAGCTCGATGCGGACGTCCGTCCCTTCTCCCGGCTGGCTCGAGACGCTTATCGTACCGCCGAGTCCCTCGATGATGTTCCGGGTAATCGCCAGCCCCAGGCCGGTGCCGGTGCGCCGGGTGGTGAAGAACGGCTCGAAGATCCGGGCGAGGTCGTCCGCCTGAACGCCGACGCCGTCGTCTTCGACCTCGATGGCGAGGCGTCCCGCCGGCGTCCGCGACGTCGCCAGCCGGATGGCGGGAGCAGGGAGGGCAGGGCCCCCGGCCGGGCGCGCCAGCACCGCGTGGCGGGCGTTGGTCATGACGTTGACCAGCGCCAGCCGCAGCCGCTC
>JAYTEJ010000113.1:0-30873 GCA_043735365.1 Acidobacteriota bacterium | reverse complement strand
GTCCCGTCCGCCGCGCGCGCGCCGGGCCGCGAACTTGACGGATGACGGCAGGCGGCGCGACGCCACGTCCCGCGCGAAGCGCAGCGCCAGGCGGGGCGCGCCGATCCCCCAGCCCTTCGAGTGCCGTCTCAGCATTCGCCATCGTCCGGATCGTACCAGGTCCAGCAGGTAGTCCGAATCGGACAGGATCTGATCGCCCCAGTGCCCGGTCAGCAGCCGGCCGGCGCCCGCATCGCGCATCCGCCGCAGCCCCGCCTGTGCCTGGCAGGCCAGGCCCTCCACCATCGGCGACTCGGTGTGCCACACCCCGTCTGCCGCGCACTCCATGAATCCGCAACGCTGCGGGATGCGTTCAATCCGCACTCGGCACGCCCGCTCCAGCGCGTCAACGAAATCGCTCTCGTCGGAAGGGGTGCCTGGCAGGCCGGCGTAGTTGAAGCCGAGGACCGCCGGGCAGTCTGTCTGCGCGCCCCGCACGAGGCGCGCCGCCACGCAGAGGATGTACGCGGAGTCGAGCCCGCCGCTGACGCTGACGGCGACCGGCGCCGCGCTGCGCAGGCGGTTGCGGACCGAGGCCTCGAACCGTTCGCGGAACGCGTCAACGTAGTCGGGCCAGCTACGCAACCGGATCTGCCGCCTGGTATCGAGATCGAAATAGCGCCGGACGCTCAGGTTCCCGGGTGTGACGACCAGCACGTGCGCGGGCGGCAGCGAACGAACATCGCGGAAGAAGGTGCGGGTCTCGGCGTCGCGCGAGAGGAAGGACAGGATGAAATCCGCCAGCATCGCCTCGTCTGGAGCGGCGGTGACGCCGGGGTAGGCGAGCATCGCCCTGGCGTTGGAGGCGAAGAGAAACGTCCCATCGAGCCGCGTGTAACACAGCGGACGCAACCCAAGCCGGTCGCGCGCCAGCACCAGCCGGTTCAGGCGGCGATCGAACACGCCAATTGAGAAATCGCCGTCGAGGTGCTCGACGAAGGCATCGCCGAATCTCTCGTAAGCGGCGACGACCAGGTCGCCGTCCGAGCGGCCCGATCTGGCGAGGGGATGGTGCATGAAGATGCGGAACAACTCGTCCCGATTGTCGAGGCGGCCGTCGAACACGCACGCGGTCCCGGCCGTCAGCGAAACGCCGGCAGCTCCAGACGGCGAGGCGGGGGAGGGATTGAAAGCCAGGGTGATCGGCCCTTCCGTCCAGCGAACGAGCCTGCCCGTCCCGTGAGGATCGATGCCGGCGACGCACTCACGAAGGGTGTCAACGTCGGGGGCGCCGCCATCCGGATGCCAGCAGCCGAAGATGCCGCTCATCCGCCCCCTAACCGAAGGTTAGGCACGGCAGGCGGCGGCCAAGCTGATCTGGAGCGGGGCTCACATGCGGGAGGCTACGGGGAACCGTTGCTCCAGGTCTTTGGTTTGCCGCTGTCACTCCTGTTCCCCCCCTTTGCGGCCGTGATCGCTTGAAGGGTGCCGTGAATGGTCAGCCTGGGCGGCGTGTACGGAAGCCGAGTGCCACTGCCGTTGCTGGCGGCGGATGATGCCATTATTGCTCCCCTTCCTCGGAGCGATGAAGGGTATCAGAAAAATACAGCTGACTCCAGAGTTCCAGCCCGACGAATTCCCGGGAATCCGCGTCAGCAGACCGCGCCTCTGAAAAATAGCCCAGGGCTGTCGAGGCGCGCAGCGGTACACCCGCCGCCAGGCAGGTCCGCCGCCGGTCTCGCTCGAGCGCCTGGGAGGTCGAGCCTTCGTTGCGCCACCGTCGACGCAGGATGGCGGGCGGCACGATGCCGATCATGGCGTCCCGGAGGAGCCCGCGCGGGACTCCGCCGCGGTTCAGAACTTCCCCTGGAACACTCATGAGGTACGCGATGACGTCCCGATCCAGGAACGGCGTGACGTGCTCCACGCCCCGCTCGGCCACCACCTTTTCGTCGGCTTCGACCTGCAGACGTTGGGACCTGGCGCGGATCGTCTGATAGACGGTGCGCGCGTGGACCGAGCCGAAAGCAGGGTGGTCGATCCGCGGCCGGCGGCGCCTCAACCGGGCCGACAATGCCGCGCTCGTCGCCGTGCGCTCGCACATCCAAGGGAGGGCCTTCCGGAACGGCCGCAGCCAGCCGCGTACCGCACCCGGCGTGAGATGGGAGCATAGTTCCCGGCCGAAGCGATTCCGGAAGTAGGCGGGGTCCGCGTCCGGAAACCATTGCGCGTACTCGGCGAGGTGGCGGGCCACCTGACGCCAGGCCAGCCTCATCGACAGATCGCTCAGGTACCCGGTCACGAAGCAGATCTGATCGCTCCACAGCCCGCTCAGCAGCGTCCGGGCGCCCGACTCGCCGGCAAAGGCGACCAGCGGATCCTGCGCGCACCAGCCGTCGTCGAACGCCGGCACCTCAGAATGCCAGGCCGTCCGCCGCAGTTGTGGCATCGCGTCCGGCTCACCCGGCGCCAGTCGATGAACCGGCAACCCGCGGTGCGATTCCAGCAGGGTGATGAACCGGTTTTCTTCCGATGCCGGGTCGCCGGACGGCGTGTACGACGCCGCCAGGAGCGGCACATCGACAGCGCCGTTCCGGCGCAGCTGGTCGGCGATGCAGAGCACGACGGACGAGTCGAGTCCCCCGCTCGTCGCCACGACCACGGGGTGGCGCGTTCGCAGGCGCCGTTTCACGGCCTCAACGAGAAGCTCGCGCAGATGCTCCGCATACTCCGCCTGAGAGGCGTAGCGAAGCAGCGCCCGCGGATTGAAGTCCCAGAACCGGGCCGATCGCAGGCCGGCGGGGGTAACGTTCAGCGCGTACCCGGGCAGGACGGCATGGACGCCGTGGAAGAACGTCTCTCCCTCGTCTTCGTAGGGGAGCCGTTCGAGGAGAAAGAAATCAGCCAGCAGATCTTCGTTCGGCTTCGCCGTCACATCCGGGTGCGCGAGGATTGCCTTGATTTCGGAGCCGAAGACCAGGCTCCTGCCGTCGGACCAGTAGTACAGCGGCCGACAGCCGACGGCGTCGCGCGCCAGCACCAGCCTGTTGATGCGCGCATCGAACACGGCCAGTGCGTAGTCGCCCTGAAGTCTGCCGAGGAACCCCTCGCCCCATGCGCGCCACGCCGCCAGCACCAGCACCGAGTCAGGGCAGTCGGACGACGTCTGAGCGCCAGGCGTCGTTGCCAGGAGCTCCTGGCGGTTGTCCAGGCGGCCATCGAACAGGAGCACCGTGCCGAGGCGGTCCGTCGCCGGCTGGCATTCGCCGACCGACTCCGGCGTCACCCGGAGGAGCCGACAGGCGAAGCCGACCGGGCCGCCGCACCAGATCCCGGAATGATCGCGTCCGCGATGGGCGATGGCCGAGGCCATGGACGTGACGATGGCGCGGTCCGCGGGCCGTCCATCGAGATTCCAGACGCCGGCGAGACCACTCATGGCAGGCGGGTCAGGTGACCCGCGGGGGCCAGGTCAGGAAGCGGGCGTATTGGGTGACCTCGGCAGGGCTGCTGAGGAGCGGTCCGCCGCTCCATTCGACCCACGCATGGGCGGCAAAGCGTCCGTCCTGGCACCTCACGCCGATCTGCACGGTGGAGGCGTGGCCGTCGCAGGACAGCAGATGGTTCAAGGCCAGGGCCTGCGTCAGGCAGGTGGCGCGCGGCACCAGACGACCGGCCGTTCGGACCGCCCGCTCCAGCCGGGCGACACTGAAGCGCGGAGAGCGGCCGATCGGCTGCGGCCCGGCGATGGCGATCACGCGATCCCAGGGCAGCAGCCACAGCGCCAGCCTGATCCGGACGAGCGCGCCGCACGCGTCCGCCAGCAGGACGAACTCCGCCGCTCCCTGCCACGCGTACCTTCGCCACTTCGTCACGGGCTGATCTCGATCAATCCCTGCTCGGCAAGCTGGCGCAGGAAATCCCGGATGTCGGCCTCGAGCGCGCGCGGCTCGACGTTGTAGACGCCGAGCAACGTGTCGCGGATCTGGGCGAACGTGACAGGCTCGCGGATCGCACTCCAGATGCGAGCCCCCACCGGGTCGAGGCCGTAGTAGACGCCGTTCTTCAGGTTCACGATCGCGGCCTCGCCGGCCAGGTCGCAGGAGACCTGGTGGTCCGAGACGGCAATCCGCGAGGTGTCGAAGATGGGAATCGAGGGCTGTGTCATGTCCGCTTCGCCGAAGAATAGCCGGTCGCCCGGTCGGGCGCAACGCCCGCCGTTGAGAACATTCCGGGCAGCGGGTCCGCGGTCAGCGATCGCCGGGCGGCGGCAGGGGACGGGCGTCGCGCGGGCTGTGGGGCAGCGGTTCGGCCGGCTTCGCGGGCGAGAACCATTCTGCCAGCCGCATCAGGCGGCCGCTGCGCCCGGGCAGGAGCGTCTCGAGCCGGGCGATGATCTCGATGGCCGCTTCGAGCGTCGGTACCACGCCGATGCCGCGCTCGAGCGCGTGCTTCTCGATCGCCGCGTCGCCGTTGCGCAGCAGCAGCAGCGCCTTGGCGGTGGAGGCGCCGACGACTTCGATGCAGTTCAGGAGCAGGTCGTCGACGATGAGGTTCAGCCGCAGACCGTTCGCGACTTCACCGCGGGATCCCGGCACCGTCAGCACGGCGGGCAGGTAGAACCCGTGCTGCTCGATCCACCACTGGGTCTGGAACTGGACCGACTCGCCAGCACTGGCGGGCCGGTTGGTCAGGAAGAAGACTTCCCAACCGGAGGCGCGGGTGAGCTCGTAGAGCCGGGCGATCTGCGCGGGCTCGTACGGTTTCAGTCCCATCCACCAGTTGTGGGTCCGGCCGACGGCGTCCCAGACGCGCCGGACATCGTTCTGCGCCAGCGCCGGTACGGAGGTGGGGTCGCTGACCTCGGGCATGTGGCGTCCGAGCGCGGCGCGCGAGGTGTCGTGGAAGGCGGTGCGGAAATCCGCGAGCACGCCGTCGACGTCGATGCCGATGCGCAGCGACATCAGCGGCTTCCCGCGCTTCGGAGCGGGGTGTGGACGAGGATGGCCGCCAGGACGGCCGCGAGCGCGGCGTTCGCCGGCAGCGTCAGGCCGGTTTCCCAGAAGCTCTGCACCGCGACCGCGAGCAGCCCTGCCGCGGCGCCGGCGCGCAGGAAGTAGATCGGGGAGCCGTCAGCCGCCAGGCTGCGCCGTCCCGCGCGCCACAAGGCGGCGAGCGCCACAGCCGCCGGCAGGCCCAGCAGCAGGCCGCCTTCCGCCGCCACCTGCAGATAGTGGTTGTGGGCCTGGTTGAAGATGGTCTCGGGCCGGCTGCGCTGGTACACCGCCATCGCCGTCTGAAACGTGCCGGCGCCCGTCCCCGCGAGCCAGAAATCCCGCAGCACGGGAACCGTGTCCCTCCAGATCGCCAGCCGATCCACCACCGCCGTGCCGGAGGCCCCGAACCTCGACCCGATCGCCTGCGGGCCGACAGCCGTCAGAATCCCCAGCGTCCCCGCCAGCGTCACCGCACCACCATAGACCAGTCCACGGGACGATTTTATCCGGTCTGGCCCCGACGGCCGCATCAGCACCGCGCTCGCCGCGAGGGCGACCGCCAGGCCCGCCAGGCCGGAGCGGGACAGGGAGATCGCGGTGGCCACCATCAGGAGCATCGCTGCCGTGCCCAGCATCCAGGCCCGCGCGTCGAGCGACGCCACCACCCGCCTGCGCCAGCCTCTCGCGGTGCCCGGCTGGGCGGCGGCGTGCGTCGCCAGATACCCGAGGCACAGCGGCACGCCCATCATCGCCCAGGTCGCGAAGTGGTTGCGGTTCGTGAACGGCCCGAAGGGCGCAGGCCCTTCTCTCGGGGGCGCGAACCGCCAGTACATCAATCCTTTCGCGCTCGCGTCCTGCGCGATCGCCACGCCCGCGAGGATCAGCCCGGTGAAGGCCGCCGTCCGGCACACCACCCGGACGCCACCGGCTTCGAACACCCGCCGCGCGGTCAGGAAGAGGAGGAGCAGGCCGGCCAGGAGCGCGGCCGCCCAGAGCGTGTGGGGCGGGCGAATACTCAGGGTGCGGGGGCCGGCGGGCGTCACGAGCGCGAAGGCATTCTCGATCGCCGGAGCCGCGGGGCTGACGAGAGCCACCACGCCGCGCGGCATCGGCACCACCTGCAGCGCGCAACCCGCCAGCGCGATGAGCAGCGCCGCATCGAGCAGGCGCGAGGACGGATGGCGGCAGGGAGCGGGGGGGCAGGCGATCGCCAGCCCGAGCAGCGCCACCAGCGGCAGGACGAGCGTGGCGGGATAGATCCCGCCGAAGGCCAGCGTCGTCCACGCGATGATCCCGCCGAGGACGTACGCCCCGCGGCGGTTACGCGACGTTGTTCTGGGCGTAGTAGTTCTTGTACTGGTAGCCGTAATACCGCGAATAGTAGTACTTGTTGCGGTCGAAGTCGACCCGGTTGAGGACGACGCCGATGCCGCGGGCGCGGCCGCTCTGCAGGGTCTCGAGGGCGCGTTCGGCGTGGACGCGGCGGGTCATCTCGGAGCCGATGACGAAGACCACCCCGCCGACTTTCTGAGCGATGATGACGGCGTCGGTCACGGCCAGGACCGGCGGCGTGTCGACGACGATCCAGTCGAACGGCCCCGTCGCGAGGTTGGCCATGAACGCGTTCATTCGCTCGGAGGCGAGCAGCTCGGACGGGTTGGGCGGCGTGCGCCCGGCGGAAATGACGAACAGGTTGGAGTCGGCGGTCTTCTGAATCACGTCGCGCACCCGCGCCTGGCCGACGAGGAGGTGCGACAGCCCGACGCTGTTCTGCAGCCCCATCGCCTTGTGCAGCCCGGGACGGCGCATGTCGGCGTCGATGAGCAACACCCGCGAGCCGCCGAACGCCAGCGCCAGCGCCAGGTTGCAGGCGGTCGTCGTCTTGCCCTCGAGCGGCTGGCTGCTGGTGACCGCGATCAGCCGGGTGGCTTCGCCGCCGCTGGTGAAGACCAGTGAGGTACGCAGCGATCGGAAGGCCTCGCCGAAATCGTGCGGCACCGTCTCGGTGAGGACCGGCACCCGCCCGCCGCCGAGCGCCGGCACCAGGCCGAGCAGCGGCAGCCGCAGCCGGTCGGTGACGTCCTCGGGCGTCTTGATGGTGTCGTCGAGGTACTCGATCCCGAACGCCAGGCCGAACGCCACGGTGAGGCCGGCGAGGATGGCGGTGAGCCAGTCGCGCCGCGGATTGGGAGAGATCGGCGCCCGCCGCGGCTCCGCCCGATCCACCAGCCGGACGTTGTTGGCGCGGCTGTTGGCGACCACCGACAGCTGCTTCTGCCGATCGAGCAGCGACTGGAAGATCTGGCGCTGGCTGTCGAGGTCCCGCTGCAGGATGCGGTAGTCGCCGCTCTTGCGGTCGAGATCGACGTTGGCGGCGTTGGCGCGATCGAGATCGGCGCCGAAGTTGCGCTCCTGCGCCACTGCCGCCTCGTACTCGTTCCGGGCGCCGTCGATCACTTTCCGCCGCTCCGCCACCAGCAGCCGCGCCGCGGCCTCCAGCTTGCCTTCGACCTCGCGCATCTTCGGCGCGTCCGGGCCGTAGGTCTGCGAGAGGGACATCCGCTCCGCCTTGAGCGCCGCCAGCTGGCTCTGCGCCGAGACCACCGCTGGGTTGTTGCCGATCAGCGGAAAGGTGTCGGCGGCATCGCTCGAGGGGTCCGCGCCGCGGACCTGGTTGTAGAGCGTCTCTTTCTGCTGCCGGTCGGTGCGCTTCTCCGTCACCGCCTGGCTGAGCGACGTCAGCCGCGCGACGACGATGTTCTGGCGATCGTCGAGCGACTGCGCGTTGTTGGTCTCGCGATACTGCTGGAGGGCCTGCTCGCCTTCCTTGACCTTCTGGGTCGCGGCCTCGAGCTGCTCGTTGACGAAGGTCAGCTCCTTGGCGTTGTTGGAGAGGCGCTGGTCGAGGTTCTCCTGCGTGTACTCCTCGGCGAGGGTGTTGGCGGCGACGGCAGCGAAATCCGGATCTGTGTGCTGATAGATGACATCGACCAGCCGCGTCGAGGCGTAGGGGGTGATGACGACGCCGCCCAGAAAGGCGCTGATCAGTCCCGCCTCCTGCGCGGACTCATCGGGGAGCGGCGCCGTCGGCGCCGCCTTGGGCTGGCCCGACAGCAGCCGGCGCAGCGACGCCGACACCGACGCCCGCGCCTGGCGGACGAGGGCGATCGGGTCGCGCGGCTGCGGCGCCTGGCCGTTGAAGGCCGGATTGTCCTTGAGGTTTAGACGCCGCACGACCCGGCGCGCCAGCTCGCGGCTACGGAGAATCTCGTACTGGGTCTGGTAGTACGGGGCGGACTCCTGCCACCAGGTGGGATCGTTGACGCCGAGCGTCGTCACCGACGTACTGCGCTCGTCCTGGATCTCGACTCGTGCGGCTGTCTGATAAATCGGAATCGTGGAATACGTCTGAATCATCATCGCCGTGACGACGAGCACGAAGGCCGTGCCGGCGATGCGACGATGTTTGAAGATCGTGCCGAGCCGATCGAGCAGGTGGACGGGCTGGCCACTGCTGCGGCTTGGCGGCAGTCCGACAGCGGCGCTGTCGGGCGGACCCGCCCCGACCCGGATTTCCTGGGTATCGAACATGAATCTGTGAACGGCTCAGTCGCAGCCAGGCGAAGGGCTGCTGCACGGCTTGGCTTCCGGCCCGATGGCCGAGACCCCAGCCGCCGCGGCCGTCAACACCACTGCCGATGCAGCGTTCCTGAAAAATCCGTGGGCCCCGGGAACCTTCGAGCCGAGCCGCACGAAGGTGGCGACCGTCTCACCGGCGCCGACGCTGAACGTGTGGCTCACCGTCAGGAGCTTGCCGTTCTCGCCGAGGACCTCGACGATGTACAAACCGTTGGCGACGTCCGTGAAGCTGAAGCGGCCCGCCTCGTCCGCCGCGCCAGCCGTCGGGTGGCTGCCCGTGACCACGTTCCGCAGCCGCAGCCGGATCCCGGGGACCGGCCGATCCTGGGCGTCCCAGACGCCGCCGACCACGCTCCCGGGCATCGAAATCCCTGCTCCCGCTGGAGGGACGTCCACCGACGCGGCCCGCGCGGCGAACGCCGGGACCGGCGCCGCCGCCCCGGGCCGCTGACCCGCCAGCACCGGGACCGCGCCCAGCATTCCGGCGCACAGCGCCACCGTGATGCAGCTTCGCTCGAGAAAGGACATTTATGCCTCGACCGGCTTATCGACGCCTCGGTCCGCCAACGGTATACCGGCTATATATAGAACAGTCGTATCACGAAACGTGCCCATACGACCGGCACGGAGGGGGCTTGCTTTTATCGCTCCTGGACGCCCGGCTGCCCTAAAACGTGATGCCGATTACGATACTGTAAGCCGTTTTGACTCTTTGCCTCCCCGCACTGCGGCCCGCGACGCCGGATCCCGCGGAAGTGCGCACCGTTCTGTCAGAGCCCGCGGATCGCGCGGAACCGCCGTGGCGCCGGACTCAGCGCGCGCCGTTCTGCGGTAGATTACAGGTCGATGGCGAGAGACGTGGACGTTCTGTCGGCGCCGACACTGAAGCACCTGCGCGAGCGGTGGTGGGACGACGCCTTCACGGCGTTCGTGAAGGATACCGTGCAGCCGCGGGCTGGACGCCGCATCTTGGATCTGGGGTGCGGCACCGGCACCGCCGAGGTCCGGCTGTCGCGTCTGCAGCTGACCCAGGTCACGCTGGTGGCCGTCGATCTCAGTCCGGATCGCGTCGCCGAGGCGCTCGCGGCGGCGCGCTCGCACAACCTCCGAGCCAGCTTCGCCGCCGCCGACGGTTGCGCGCTGCCGTTCGCCGACGGCACCTTCGACTCGGCGTTCTGCGTCGCCGTGTTGCAGCACATCGCCGACGTTGGCGCCGCGGTGCGCGAGCTGGCGCGCGTGACCCGCCCCGGGGGGCGGGTCGTGGCCGTCGAGCCGGACAACAGCGCCCGCTACTTCTACAGCTCGCTCGCGTCCGGGATGGGCGCCTTCGAGGCCTCGGGGCGCTTCTTCAGCAGCCTCGCGCAGGAGCGCAGCGATACCCGCGACACGAGCGACGGCGCGGTCGGACCCCGGCTGCCGACGCTGTTCGCGCAGAGCGGCGTCGAGCTGCTCGACGTCCACCTGTTCCCGGTCTCGCGGGCGCGGCTGGGGCCGCCGCCAGCGTCCGCCTGGCATGCCCGGCGCGAGGCGGTGCAGAGCGCCATCGCCCGGGCGCGGGAGGACGGCACGCGGCGCCTCGGGGAAGAGTACCTCGAGCGGCTCGACGCCTACGCGGCCGACGCCGCCGGGGCCGGCCGCTCCTTCGTCGAGATCCAGAACACGATGCTGTTCGCCACCGTCGGCCAGAAAAGCGGATGAGCCCCCGCCGCGTCGCGTGCGCCGGGTGAGCGCCAGGCCGGGTTCGCCGCCGCCGCCGAAGACACCGCGCCATGCCCGGGCGTCGACGAGCGCCCAGGGCTGGGAGGGCTGGGACAGCTACGCGCCGTTCTACGACTGGGAGAACGCCCAGACGGTGGCGCGGCGCGATGTCAAGTTCTGGGAGGGCCTCGCCGCCGTCCAGGAGGGGCCGGTGCTCGAGCTGGGATGCGGGACCGGACGGGTCACCGTGCCGGTGGCACGGGCCGGGACCCGGGTCGTCGGCATCGACCGCTCCGCCGAGATGCTCGACCGCGGCCGCCAGCGGCTGCGCCGCGCCAGGCTCCAGGATCGCGCCCGGTTGGTGCGCGGCGACATTCGCTCGCTGCCGTTCCGGACCCGCCCTGGTTTCGATCTGGTGATGGCGCCTTACGGCATCCTCCAGTCCCTGACCCGCGAGAAGGACTTGCAGGCGACGCTGGCATCGGTCGCGCGGGTGTTGCGGCGGGGCGGGCTGTTCGGCATCGACCTGGTACCGGACCTGCCGCGCTGGTCGGAGTATCAGAAGCGGCGCAGCTTTGCCGGCCGGCGGGGGACAAAAACGCACCTCACCCTGGTCGAGTCGGTGCGGCAGGATCGGCGGCGCCGGCTGACCATCTTCGACCACGAGTACATCGAGCGCCGCGGGCGGACCGAGCAGGTGCACCGGTTCTCGCTGACCTTCCGCACGCTCTCGGTCCCCCAGATGGCGCGCCGGCTCGAGGCCGCGGGCTTCCGGATCGAGGCGGTTCTCGGCGACTACCGCGGCGGGCCCTGGGACAGCCGCGCCGACGTCTGGATCATCCTGGCCCGGCGCGCCTAGCCGGGCGGCCGGCGTGTGATAACATGACCGTCGTTTTCCTCGTTTAAATCTGGAGTTTTCACCATGTCCGGCCATTCCAAATGGCACACCATCAAGCACAAGAAGGGGGCCGCGGACGCGAAGCGCGGCAAGATCTTCACCCGGATCATCAAGGAGCTGACGGTCGCGGCCCGCGGCGGTGGCGGCGATCCGGACATGAACCCCCGGCTGCGCACGATTGTCGCGGAAGCCAAGTCGGTCAACATGCCGGCCGACAACATCAAGCGGGCGATCCAGCGCGGCACCGGCGAGCTGCCCGGCGTCTCGTATGAGGAGATCACCTACGAGGGCTACGGCCCCGGCGGCGCGGCGGTGATTGTCGAGACCCTCACCGACAACAAGAACCGGACGGTGGGGGAGATCCGCCACACCCTCGCCAAGTTCGGCGGCAACCTCGCCGCGGAAAACAGCGTCGCCTGGATGTTCGACAAGAAGGGCTACATCGTCGTCGAGAAGGCCAAGGCCAGCGAGGACACGCTGATGGCCGCGGCCATCGACGCCGGCGCCGACGACATGCGCGACGACGGCGAAGCGTGGGAGGTGGTGTCGGCGCCCGACGCCTTCCAGAAGGTGCTCGAGGCGGTCAAGGCGCTGGGCATCGAGCCGGCCGCCGCCGAGATCGCGTTCCTGCCGCAGAACTACGTCAAGCTCGAGGGCAAGCCGGCGCAGCAGATGATCCGGCTGATGGAGGCGCTCGAGGAGAACGAAGACAGCAAGAAGGTCTGGTCCAACGCCGACATCGAAGAGAAGGAGATCGAGGCCTCGTTGGCGTGAAGATCTTCGGGATCGATCCCGGCTCCGACCGTACCGGGTACGGCTGCATCGAGACGGGCGGCGGCCGTCACCAGCTCGTGATCTGCGGCTCGCTCTCGGCACCCGCCCGTTCGACGTTCCCCGAAAAACTGCGGCACGTGCATGCTGGACTGGGGGCGCTCCTGGCGCGCCACCGTCCGGACTGCGTCGCCGTCGAGGACATCTTCTACGCCCGCAACGTCCGCAGCGCGCTCAAGCTCGGGCACGCGCGCGGCGTGGCGCTGCTGGCGGCTGCCGAAGCGGGGCTGCCGGTGGCGGAGTACGCCCCCGCCCAGATCAAGCTGGCGGTGGTCGGGTTCGGCCGCGCCGAGAAGCACCAGGTGGGCCAGATGATCAAGCTGCTGCTCGGCCTGGCCGAGGTGCCGACGCCGCACGATGCCGCCGACGCCCTCGCGGTGGCGATCTGTCATCTGCACAGCGCCACCGGGCCGATCGCCGAGCGCGCCGCGGCGGCGCGGCCGGCGGCGGCGCTGCGATCGTGGCGCGACTACCGGCCATGACGACATGACGGGCGCGGGCGGGCGCCGGTGATTGCCTGGCTTCGGGGCGTGCTGCTCGACAAGAGCCCGAGCCGTCTGATTGTCGACGTCCACGGCGTCGGCTACGACCTGCAGGTCCCGCTCTCCACGTTCTACGTGATCGGCGAGGCCGGCGCCGAGGTCTCGCTGCGGGTGCACACCCACGTGCGCGAGGAGGTGATCGCGCTCTACGGTTTCGCGACGCCGCTCGAGCAGCAGCTGTTCGAGAAGCTGATCGGCATCAGCGGCATCGGGCCGAAGCTGGCCCTGGCGGTGCTGTCGGGCATCGAGCCGGGCGATCTCATCCGCGCCATCCGCCTCCAGGACGTCGCCCGGCTGACGGCGATTCCGGGCGTCGGCAAGAAGACCGCCGAGCGCATCGGGCTCGAGCTCAAGGACCGGCTGCCCGCCGCGCTGCCGGGCGGCGGGGCGATCGCGGCGCTGGGTACGGCCGCCGATCAGTTCAGGGACGATCTGCTCTCGGCGCTGCTCAATCTCGGCTACCAGCGCGCGCCGGCGGAGAAGGCCATCGACCGGGCGGTGACGCCGGGCAGCGGCTTCGAGCAGGCGCTGCGCGACGTCCTCAAGGCGCTGATGGGGAATCGATGACGGGGGAGGACGATGCCATGCCCGACGAGCGGCTGGTAACCTCGACGCGGGTCGACGAGGATGCGCAGTACGAGGCGGGGCTGCGGCCGCGCACCCTTGACGAATACATCGGCCAGGAGCGCGTCCGCGAAAACCTCCATGTCTCGATCACGGCGGCGAAGCAGCGTGGCGAGGCGCTGGATCACGTGCTGCTCTACGGGCCCCCGGGGCTCGGCAAGACCACCCTGGCGTGCGTCATCGCCAACGAGCTCGGCGTCGCCATCCGCCCCACCGCGGGTCCGGTGATCGAGAAGGCCGGCGACCTCGCCGCGATGCTGACCACGCTGCAGGAGCGCGAGGTGCTGTTCATCGACGAAGTACACCGCATGAGCCCGGCGATCGAAGAGATCCTCTACCCGGCGATGGAGGACTACGAGCTCGAC
Organism: Acidobacteriota bacterium; assembly: GCA_043735365.1. Classification (GTDB taxonomy): domain Bacteria; phylum Acidobacteriota; class Vicinamibacteria; order Vicinamibacterales; family 2-12-FULL-66-21; genus JALZOC01. The sequence continues at coordinate 17,300 of JAYTEJ010000113.1, read as the reverse complement.
ATCATGATCGGCCAGGGCCCGAGCGCCCGCTCGGTGAAGGTGCCGCTCAAGCGCTTCACGCTGATCGGCGCCACCACCCGAACCGGGCTGCTGACCGCGCCGCTGCGGGCCCGCTTCGGCATCGTCCACCGGCTCGACTTTTACGGCGAGGAGGACATCCGCGAGATCGTCCAGCGCTCGGCGCGGATCATCGGCGTGCCGATCGACCTCGACGCCGCGGTGGAGATCGCGAAACGCTCGCGGGGCACGCCGCGGGTCGCCAACCGCCTGCTGCGCCGCGTCCGCGACTACGCGCAGGTCCGCGCCGGCGGCCACGTCACCCTCGAGGTCGCCCACCGCGCGCTGCGGCTGCTGGAAGTGGACGAGCACGGCTTCGACGAGATCGATCGCCGGCTGCTGCGGACGATCATCGAGAAGTTCAACGGCGGTCCGGTCGGCGTCGCCAGCCTGGCCGCGGCGATGAGCGAAGAGCGCGACGCCATCGAGGACATTTACGAGCCGTTCCTGATTCAGGCCGGGTTCCTCGACCGCACCCCCCGCGGGCGCGTCGCCACGCCGCGGGCCTACGAGTATTTCGGCCTCGCGGCCCCAGGAAAGGATCGGTTGTGGTGAGCGCTTCCAGAAAATTGGTGTCGCGGCCTGCGGGCACGCTGCGGCGGGTGAAGATTGCCGGCCTGTCCACGTTCGTGCCGCCGCGGGTGCTGACCAACGACGATCTCGAGAAGCTGGTCGAGACCAGCAACGAGTGGATCCTCCAGCGCACCGGCATCAAGGAGCGCCACATCGTCGATCCGGGAGTGGCGACCTCGGATCTCGCCCGCGAGGCCGCCCTCGGCGCGATGCACCAGGCCGGCGTCACCGCCGATCAGATCGGCTTCATCGTGGTCGGGACGACGACGCCGGATACGATTTTTCCGAGCACCGCCTGCCTGCTGCAGGACAAGATCGGCGCCCGCCATGCCTGGGGCTTCGACCTCGGGGCCGCGTGCTCGGGCTTCACCTACGCGCTCACCACCGGCGCGCAGATGGTGGCGGCCGGGGCGCACGACCACGTGCTGTGCGTCGGCGCGGACGTGATGTCGAGCATCATCGACTATACCGACCGGACCACGTGCGTGCTGTTCGGGGACGGCGCCGGCGCGGTGGTGCTGGCGCCTGCCGCGGAGGACGAGCCCCACATCATCGACTTCTGCCACGAAATCGACGGCAGCGGCGGACCGGCGTTGTGCATGCCGGCCGGCGGCAGCCGGCGGCCCGCGAGCCACGAGACCGTCGACCAGCGCCTCCATTACGTCAAGCAGGACGGCCAGGCAGTCTTCAAGTTCGCGGTGCGGAAATCGGAAGAGATCTGCCGCCGGGTGCTCGAGCGGAACAGCATCGACCCGTCGAGCCTCGACCTGTTCGTGTCGCACCAGGCCAACCGCCGCATCATCACCGCGGTCGCGGAGCGCCTCGGATTGCCGCCGGAGAAGGTGATCATCAACCTCGACATGTACGGCAACACCACCGCGGCCACTATTCCGCTGGCGATGGCGGACGCGGTCAGGCAGCAGCGTCTGAAGAAGGGGGACCTGGTCCTGCTGGCGTCGGTCGGCGCCGGGTTCACCGTCGGGGCGGTCCTGCTGCGCTGGGCGCTCTGATGCCCCGCTCCCGGGTGTTCCTGCTGTCGCCGGCGAACTGCGGCGGGGCACGCGCCCGGATGGTGCTCTCGGAGCGGGCGACGTTGCCGCTGGCGGCGCGGCTGCGGTCGCAGGCCGGCGCGCCGATCGGGGACGTCTTCAGCTTTCTGAGCGGGCTGTACTTCCGCGGCAAGCTGGCCTACGCGCGAGCGTTCGCCGCGCCGCCCGATCCGGAATCGCCGGTGGCGGGCGCCGGCGTCCTGGTGATCACGCCGACCGCGGGACTGCGGGCCGCCGATACGCGGCTCACCATCGAGGCGATGCGGGCATTCGCGGTGGTTGACGTCGATGCCGCGAACCCCGACTACCGGCGGCCGCTCGAGCAGAGCGCCCAGGCCCTGGCCCGCGACCTCGGCGACTGCGACGTCGTCCTGCTCGGCAGCATCGCGTCCTCGAAGTACGTGGACGTGCTGTCGGGGATCTTCGAAGAGCGGCTGCTGTTTCCGGTTGATTTCGTCGGCCGCGGCGACATGAGCCGCGGCGGCCTGCTGCTGCGCGCGGTCGCCGGCGGCGTCGAGCTCCCCTATATCCCCGTCGCCGGGGCCGTCCGCCGCGGCCAGCGCCCCCCCAGGCTGGATCCGGCGACACGGCCTCGGCGGGGCTGAGCGACCGGGCTTCCAGTTTCCAGCTTCCAGCTTCCAGCCTCCGGCTAGGCGGAAGCGACCTCCGGGCCCCTAATCCAGGTTCCCGCCCCTATTCCCAATCCGACTTGCATTAAACTCCCCGCATGCTGAAGCACCTCATTTCGGCTCTCATGGTCATGGCGGCCGTTCCCGTCGCGGCTGTACTTGCGGCCGACGTCGTCAAGACGGCGAATGGCGCGGTCGAAGGGATGACGGAACCGAGCGGCATCCATGTGTATCGCGGCATTCCGTTTGGCGCTCCGCCGACCGGCGATCTCCGCTGGAAGCCGCCACAACCGGTGACGAAATGGGAAGGCGTTCGCAAGGCGGCGCAGTTCGGGCCCCGCTGCGAACAGGCGCCGATCTTCGGGGACATGAATTTCCGCTCGAACGGAATGAGCGAAGACTGCCTCTACCTGAACGTCTGGACCCCTGCCGCGCCAGCGGGAGAGCACGGCGCCGGCGGCTTGCCGGTACTGGTTTACTTCTACGGCGGCGGGTTCGTCGCTGGCGACGGATCGGAGCCGCGCTACGACGGCGCGAGCATGGCCAAACGCGGGATGATCGCGCTGACGGTCAACTATCGCCTCGGCGTGTTCGGCTTCCTGGCCCACCCCGAGCTCAGCCAGGAGTCCGCGCCGCATGCCTCCGGCAACTACGCTTTGCTCGACATGGCTGCGGCGCTGCGCTGGGTGCAGAAGAACATCGCCGCGTTCGGCGGCGATCCGGGGAAGGTGACGATCGCGGGGGAGTCGGCTGGGTCGATCGCGGTCAGCGCGCTGATGGCGTCGCCGCTTTCGAAGGACCTGATCGCCGGCGCGATTGGCGAGAGCGGCGCGCTGATTGCCCCGACCCTGCCTCCCGTGCCGCTGGCGAAAGCGGAGGCCATCGGTGCGGCCTTCGCGTCCGGTCTCGGTGCGGCATCGCTCGCGGCGCTGCGGGCGATGCCGACGGCAGAGATTCAGGCCGCGGCGGCGAAGCTGCCGGTTGGACATTTCCCGGCCGCCATCGACGGCTATCTTCTGCCTCGAAGTCCGGCCGAGATCTTCGCCGCCGGCGACCAGGCCCGCGTCCCGCTGCTGGTCGGGTGGAACTCGGAGGAGGGGGGTGCGCGCGCCATTCTCGGCGGCGGCGAGCCGACGCCTGCCGCCATGGAGAAAGAGCTGCGCGGGATCTTTGGCGATCGCTCCGACGAGGCGCTGAAACTCTATGGCGGGACGACGGCGGAGGAAGTGCGGCAGGCGGCCACCGATCTCGCGGGCGATCGCTTCATCGCGTTCAGCACCTGGAAGTGGGCGGACCTGCACGGCCGGACCGGCGGCAAGCCGGTCTACCGCTACCTTTATGCGCGGCCGCGGCCGGAGATGGTGCCCGCCATGGGCAACGCCGTCGCCGGGCTCGCCGGCGGCGTCGTCAGCGGTGCGAATGCCCCGGCGGTCCGGCCCGCGCCGGCACAGGGTGCGGTGCATTCCGCCGAGATCGAGTACGCCATGGGCAATCTCCCGACCAACAAGGTCTACGCGTGGAGCGCGGAGGATTACAAGGTCTCCGAGGTCATGCAGGCCTTCTTTGCAAACTTCGTGAAGACCGGCAACCCCAACGGCGCCGCGCTGCCCGAGTGGCCGGCCGCCAACGCCGGGGATGGCGTGTCGCTGATGCGCATCGACGTCGAGTCCCGCGCCGAGCGCGAGGCGCACCGCGTCCGCTACCTGTTCCTGGACTCGGTCTACGGCGCGCCGGCGAAGTAGCCGGCCGCCCCGGGCGGTTCGCCGTGCCGCGACACCGCGCGACGATCCGGAAAGCGATTGCGCGGCGCCGCGGCGGATACCGGCGCGCGCTCCGGGCGTGCGCTACAATGCCGCCATGCGTCACGCAGCCGGCTGGCGTGTGTGGGGCATGGCGTCCGTGCTGCTGTGCTGCGCCGCGGTCGCCCGACCCCACCAGTCCACGCCTCCGTTCTCCTTCACCAACATCGCCCGCCAGGCGGGACTGATCGACGTCACGGTCTTCGGCGGCACCGAGACCAACAAGTACCTGCTCGAGACCACCGGCACCGGCGTCGCGGCGCTCGACTACGACGGCGACGGCTGGATGGACGTGTTCGTGGTCAACGGCACCACCCTCCAGGGATTCCCGCGCGGCAAGGAGCCCACCAGCCACCTCTATCGCAACCAGCACGACGGCACCTTCCGCGATGTCACCGCCGCCGCGGGAATGATCCAGAGCGGCTGGGGCCAGGCGGCGTGCGCCGGCGACTACGACAACGACGGCCACGAAGATCTGTTTGTGACCTACTGGGGACAGAACCGGCTGTATCACAACCGCGGCGACGGCAGCTTCGACGATGTGACCGCGGCGGCGGGCCTGCGCGGCGCCAGACCGCGATGGGGCTCGGGGTGCGCGTTCCTGGATATCGATCGCGACGGCCGGCTGGATCTCTTCGCCGCCAACTACATCGACTTCGATCCGGCCACCGCCCCGGTGCCGGAGTCCGGCCTGTGCCGCTACAAGGGGCTGCCGGTGGCGTGCGGCCCGCCCGGCCTTCCCGGCGGCAAGAACGCGCTCTTCCGCAATCTCGGCGGCGGCAGGTTCGAGGACGTCTCCGAGCGGTCCGGCATCACCCGGGCGGTCGGCAGCTACGGCCTCGGGGTCACCACGCTCGACTTCGACAACGACGGCTGGGTGGATCTGTATGTCGCCAACGATTCGAGCCCCAGTGCCTTGTACCTGAACAATCACGACGGCACCTTCCGCGACGTCGGCGTCCCGGCGGGTTGCGCCTACAGCCAGGACGGCAAGCCGCAGGCCGGCATGGGGATCGCGGCCGGCGACTACGATCGCAACGGCACCATCGATCTCTTCAAGACCAACTTCGCCGGCGACACCTCGACGCTCTACGCCAACGACGGCAAGGGGCTCTGCGAAGATCGCACCTTCACCGCGGGCATCGGCCTGAATACCCGCTGGCTCGGCTGGGGCGTGGGCTTCGTCGATCTCGACAACGACGGCTGGCTCGATCTCTTCCTGGTGAACGGCCACGTCTATCCGGAGGTGGGGCGGCTGAAGACGGAAGGGGCCTACCGGCAGCGCAAGGTCGTTTACCGCAACCTTGGCAACGGGAAGTTCGAGGACATCAGCGCCAGGCTCGGGCCGCCCGTCACCACCCCGGCGGCGGGTCGGGGGGCGGCGTTCGCGGACTTCGACAACGACGGCGACATCGACGTCGTCGTCGCCAACATGAACGCGGCGCCGGATTTCTTCCGGCTCGATCTGAAACCCGGCGCTCACTGGACGACGCTGCGGCTGGTCGGCACGGCGTCGAACCGGAGCGCCATAGGGGCGCGAATCACCCTCGAGGCTGCGGCTGCGACCGAGGTGCAGGAGGTGCGCGGCGGCGGCAGCTACTACTCGCAGAACGACCTGCGTGTCCATTTCGGCCTCGGTGCCGCGGGGCGCGTCGATCGCCTGACGGTCCGGTGGCCGAATGGCCTGGAGGAGCGCTGGACCGACGTCGCTATCGATCGCATCGTCACGCTGACGGAGGGGAGCGGCGCCGCCGTGAGGACGAAGTGATGGCTCGCGTCACGGTCGCGCTGGCCGGTGTCCTGCTGCTCGGATCGCTCGTGGTGGCGGCGCAGGAGACGCCGGCATCCTCCGTCGCGTCGGTGCTGGCGGAGACGAGGCGGCTGATCCCAAGTTCATCCTGCTGACGCCCGGGACGCAGCAGCTCCGGTGGCGGCACGCTGGCCCCCCGCGCTCGCCGCCGGCGGGATGGCGCGCAGGATCGCGACCGGAGCCGCCTCGAAGGCTTCGCCAAGGAAGATCCAGGCGTCCTCGCCGGCGCGGGCCGGGCGAATCCCGGCCCCGGTCAACTCGTGCCGGAACGTGCAGCCGGCCAGCTCGGGCGGCAGCATCAGGCGCGAGGTCTTCCAGCAGTCGGCGCCCACCGGCGGGGTAGTGCCGTCGCCGGTCAGCGCGCTGCACAGCCGCGGCGCCGCGAAGATCACCGCGTCGAGGGATCCGTTCCGGCTCCGTGCCGACCGGGCGAAGGCGACCGCGCCGCCAGGAACCGTGACTTCGGTAACGAGCGGCAGGTAGCCGCCGCCGCAGAAGACGTGCGGCAGTTCCCGCCGCAACCGCAGGCCGGCCGCCGTCAGCAGCATCTTGATCCGTCCGTCCCGCCAGTGGCGCAGGTAGCCGCTCACCGCCGCGCTCCTGGCATCCGGCGCCAGCGCCAGCGCGCGATCGACCTCGTCCAGCAGCCGGGCCCGCGCCGCGAAATCCACCGGGCGGCGGTTGTCGGGATCCACAAGGCTGAGCTCCCAGAGCTCGGTGCCCTGATAGAAGTCCGGTACTCCGGGCGAGCCGAGCTTGAGGGCTACCTGGGCGAGGGAGTTGACCATGCCCATCAGCGCCACCCGCTCCTGGAACGGCAGGAACGCCGGGAGCAGCCGCGCCGCCGACGGACCGGAGAGCGCGCCGTGGACGAACGCTGTCAGCGCATCCTCGTACGGCTGGTTGGTGGTGAGCCAGCTGGTATGGACCTTGGCCTCGCGCGCGGCCTTGAGCATGTACTCGGCGAGGCGATCGCTCAGGCCGTCCGGAACCTCACCACCGGCACCGGCGATCTCCGCCGGCCAGATGCCGACCAGCGCCTGGTAGAAGCGGTACTCGTCGTTGCGATCCGGCGCCGGCTCCTGCTCGACCAGGGCTCGGTGCGGCCGGGTGATCCGCATCCACCGCGCCACCTCGCGCCCCCACTCGTCGGGAATCTCCGACAGCACGTTGATGCGCGCGCGGACGTCCTCGCCGACCTTGGTGTCGTGGGTCGCGGTCGCCAGCATCTCGAACGGCCAGTGAGTGCTCCGGAAGACGTTAGCGGCATGGAAGTCCTCGGCCGATCGTCCGAAGCGGGAAGGGTCGCCGCCGACTTCGTTGAGCGACAGCAGGACATTGTAGCGGTAGAAGGTCGTGTCCTCCAGCCCCTTGGCCTGGACCGGCCCGGTGTACTGCTGCAGCTTCATCGCGAACCGCAGCCGCTCCTGCACCTCCCGCTCGTCCGCCGGTGGATAGCCGGCGCGCCGCTCCTTCCCCTGAGGGGCCGGGTCGTGCGGGTCGCGCGGCAGCACTACTTCACGGAAGAAAGCGAAGATCGACGACTCCATCGCCGGGTTCCGCTGCTGCGCCCGGGCAATCGCCCGCGCCACCACGGCCCGGTCCTCGAGGCGCCAGCCGTGCTCGTCTACGTAGGTCCGGTAGACGGGAAAGCAGGCGACGAACTCGGTGATCGCCTCGCGCAGCGCGTCGAGCGTGAAGTCCCTCGACCGTCGGTTGTTCTCGGCGATGCGGTCGAGCATGTGGGTCAGCACGTTGAGCTCGCTGGCCATCGCGGTCGAGACGATCAGCCGCTTGGCGTCATACAGAACATCGTCGAACGGCTTATCGTTGCCGGTGAGCTTGGCGTAGACGCGCCGGGCGCGGCGGGCATGGTCGGCGTTCACGAACAGGCCGTTCAGTTCGTTGAGATAGTTGTAGCCGGTAGTGCCGTGCACCGCCCATCCGTCCGGCAGGTGCTCCGTGCCCGAGAGAATCTTCTCGGCGACCACGTAGATCGGCTTGAAGGGCGGCGCATCAGCGGCGGCCGGCATCGGGGGGATGTTCCAGGCCGAGGCCGCCAGGTCCTGCAGACGCCGGAAGTAGCCGGCGGGATCGAACAGGCCGTCCGGGTGATCGATCCGCACCGCCTGCACCTTGCCGTCGCGGATCAGGCTGCCGAGCAGATGGTGGGTGGCGTCGAACACCTCGGGGTTCTCGACCCGCAGCCCTGCGAGGGTGTTGATGTCGAAAAAGCGCCGGTAGTTGATCTCGTGCGACGCCGTGCGCCAGTAGGCGAGCCGGTAGGCCTGCACCTCGAGCAGATCGTGAAGCTGGTCGAAGCTCGCCGGATCTCCGGGCGTGCCGTTGAAGCGGGCGATGCTGCCGTCGATGGCCTCGCGGATCGCCGGCGCCTCGGCGCAGAGCCGCTGCAGCCGCGCCCGCGCGATTTCTTTTTCGCGCTGGCGCTCGGCGATGCGTCCCGGTTCGCTCTCGGTGTAGGCCGGCAGGTTCTGCAGCGAGGCGACGATGCTCTGGAACTCGTGCAGCGACGGGCCGTCGGACTCGAGCGCGGCGGCGGCCGCCTCGACGGCGGCCAGGTAGACGCGCGGCATCTGCCGGGGGTTGAGGGGAAGGACCTGGTCGAAATAGCGCAGCACCAGCGCTCCGTCCATGAACGCCAGCTGCAGCTCGCCGCGTTCGAGCACGATCCCGTACTGGTCGCCGAGGATCGGCAGCAGCAGCTTGGCATGGAGCTCCGCCTTGACCGGCGTCCAGTCGACGTCGAAAAACGCCGCCGCCGGCGAGCTCGGGCCGTTCTCCAGGAGGTCGTACCAGCGCGCGTTGCTGCTGCCGATACCCATGTGGTTCGGCACGAAGTCGACGATGTGGCCGAGACGGTGCTCGGCCAGCGCCACCGAAAACGCGGTGTGCGCCTCGGCGCCGCCGACCTCGGGGCTGATCTCGTTGTGGTTGGCGACGTCGTAGCCGTGCGTGCTGCCGGGGGCGGCGGTGAAGTACGACGACGTGTAGCAGGCGCCGACGCCGAGCCGCGCCAGGTACGGAACGATCGCGGTCGCCTCGGGCAGCGGGAACTGGCCGTAGACCTGAAGCCGGTAGGTACTGCAGGGCACGTAGCGGGGGCGATCCCCCTGATATTCGTCTGGCATGTTCATGGACGCTTCAGCTGGTCTCCGACCAGGCAACAGGATTTATGTGCGGCGGAAGATCACCGCGCCGGAGCGATCGAACCGCACCTGCGGGGCGCGGCGCTGCCGGTCGATGGAAGGGGGCCTCGAATCGTCTGCGAAGGTCGGGTCTTCGGTCGAGAGCACCAGCGTCCACTCGCCGTCCGCCTCGCCGTGCGCCTCGGCAGGCGGGAAGAGATCCACCACTCCCGCGCCGCTCAGCCGCGCCGCGATCCAGAAGACCTCGCCGTCCCGGGCCCGCCGCATCACCAGCGAGCCGGCATCCGGGGCGGCGGCGTCGCCGGCGGTGTCGTCGCTGGCGCCGAGCGCCGGATGGCGCGATCGCAGCGCCAGCAGCCGCCGGTAGAGCGCGGCGATGCCGGCGTGGCCCGGCTCCGTGCGCTCCTCCCACCGCAGCCGGCTGGCCGCGTGCGTGGCCGCGGCCTGCGGGTCGGGGATGGCGTCGCGGCGGCTCTCGTCGGCGAACTCCGGAAAGGCCGCGAACTCGCGCCGCCGGCCCTGGGTCACGAGCCGCCCGAGATCGGGCTCCAGGTCCGTGAAATACTGAAACCGGGTGGAAGCGGACCACTCCTGGCCCATGAAGAGCAGCGGCGTCATCGGCACCGTCAACAGCACCACCGACGCGGCGCGCCAGGCATCGGCGGCGATTTCATGATGGAGCCGCTCGCCCATTGCGCGGTTCCCTATCTGGTCGTGATTCTGGAGGCAGACGACGAAGCGCTGCATCGGCACGGCAGACGGATCGGAGCCGCGCGCCGCCCCCTTATGCGGCGACAGCTGTCCGGTGTAGAGCCAGCCCTGGCGGATGGTGATCGCCAGCTCCGCCGTCGTCCCCTGAAAATCGGCGTAGTAGCCGTGCTCGTCGCGCGCCAGCAGGCGGCGCATGACGTGGTGGAAGTCGTCCGCCCAGACGCCGTCGAGGCCCCAGCCGCCCGCCGCGGGGCCCTGGATCATGCCCGCGAGGTTGCGGTGATCCTCGGCGTGGATGATGACCGGACGGGTCGCGGCCGCGCGCGCGGCTGCGGCAATCTCCCGCACGATCGACCCCTCGTCGTCTTCGACCAGTGCGTGGGTGGCATCCAGGCGCAAACCGTCGAGGTGGTATTCGCCGATCCAGTGGGAGGCGTTGTCGACGACGAAGCGGCGGACCAGGGGCGAGCCGGGCCCCTCGAGGTTGAGGGCGCGGCCCCAGGGCGTGTGATGGCGGTCGGTGAAGTACTCGGCATGGAATGCCGACAGGTAGTTGCCCTCCGGCCCGAGGTGGTTGTAGACCACGTCGAGCATCACCGCGAGGCCCAGGGTGTGGGCGCGATCGACCAGGCGGCGGAGATCGTCCGGGTGTCCGTAGGCCCGGGAGGGTGCGTAGAGAGAGACGCCGTCGTAGCCCCAGTTGCGATCGCCCGGGAAGTCGGCAACCGGCATCAGCTGGATGGCCGTGATGCCCTGGTCGCGCAGCGTCCCCAGCCTGGCGGCGGCGCCGGCGAACGTGCCTTCCGGAGAGAAGGTGCCGACGTGCAGCTCGTAGATGACGAGGTCGCGCGGCGAGCGTCCCGGCCAGGCGGCGTCGCTCCAGTCGAAGGCCGAGGGATCGACGATCTGCGAGGCGCCGTGGACGCCGTCGGGCTGGAACCGCGAGGCGGGATCGGGTCGCGCCTCGCCGTCGCCGATCACGTAGCTGTAGCGGTCGCCGGCGGCGGCCCCGGGCACGAACAGGTCGAAGACTCCGGTGGCGCCGCCGTCGCGGCGGTGCCGGCCGGCGGCCGGGCCATCGTGGATGAGCAGCGTCAGGTCGCCCTCGGAGGGGGCCACGAAACGCACGCCTCCGCGGGTCGGCAGGGCGCCGAAGGTCTGCGGGTCGCGGGACACGGTGTTCACAGCGGCCGCCGCATCACCGGTCCCCGGCGTCTCCAAGCAGTTCAAAAATCCCCCGGAGCGGAATGCGTACCCAGTCGGGCCGGTTGTTGAGCTCGTAATTCAACTCGTAGAGGGCCTTGTCCAGGACGAACAGCTGCAGCAGCGTATCCCGCAGCGACGCGGCGGCCGGAATGAAGAGAGCGCCAGCGACCGACGTGAAATAGCCGCGCAGAAATGCCGCGGTGGTCCACGTTTGCCAGACTCGGGCCCACGGCTCGAGGCGCTCGAGCTCGGCGGGGCGTGCGGCGACGTGGGCGAACAGCCCGGCGTAGGCCGCGTAGCTGAAGGAGCGGATCATCCCGGCGACGTCCTTGAGCGGCGACTGCTTCAGGCGGCGCTGTTCGATGGGCCGTGCCGGCTCGCCTTCGAAGTCGAGCAGGAAGTAGTCCCCCTCGGCCCACAGCACCTGTCCGAGGTGATAGTCGCCGTGCACGCGGATCTTCGAGGTCGAGAACTCGAGCGTCGGCGCGGCGCGGAGCCGTTCGAGCAGCGTATCGCGGGACTGCAGCAGCCGCCGCGTGCTTTCGGCGACGTCGGCGGGAAGCTGGCCGTCCTGCGACGCGAGGGTCTGGAACGCCTTCTGCGCTTCGGCGGCAGCGTCGGAGGAGAGCGCGGCGAGGTCCTCCTTGGTGAAGGGTTCCGGTGTGAACGCCAGGTTGCTGGAATCGGAGGCCAGGGCGAGGTGCATTTCCGCCGTCCGCCGCCCGAGGATCTCGGCGCCGGCGACCGACGGTTTCATGTACTGCTCGACCTCCCTGGGCTCTGGCGCCTCGAGCAGATCCGAGTATCGCCCGGCGGGGAACGGCTCGGGCGGCTGCAGGCCCTCGACCACTTCGTAGAAGCGCTGGACCTCGTCGATGGCGTGGATCCAGCCGTCCCCCTGGCTCTTCACCAGCTGCTGCAACATCGCCAGCGTCGCCGGCGGCTCGGCGACGCGCGCGTACTCGAACGCGCCGGCGATGGCCGGGACGCGGGTGAAGCCGGCGCTCTCCGAGAGCTGCCGGCCGATCTCGTAGTCGGGGTTGACGCCTGGCTGCAGCCGCCGGAACAGCTTCAGGATGAAGCGATCGGAGTAGATGATCGAAGTGTTGCTCTGCTCGGCCGAGGTCCGCGACACCCGGACCGGCTCCTCGATGCCGTCGCGCAGGCCGGCGAAGGCGGCGCCGCGGATGGCGCGAATCGCGCCGTGCTTGGTGACCGCCTGTTCCTCGACGCTGACCGCTTCGAGCAGCGTCCTGGCGAAGCGGTCGTCGAGCCAGCCGTCGAACAGGATACCCTTCCTCGCACCGGTGATGCTCGCGAGCACCGACGACGGGGCGCGCTCTTCGAGCCCCTTGGCGTCGGCGTGGGCGCAGATGGTCAGCGGCAGGAAGTACTGGTCGCGGCCGCCGTCGGCGAACTCCACTTCGACGATGGTCAGGAACAGCGGCTGCGGGCCGCGCCGCAGCACGCCCCAGTCGGCGAACCGGGCGGTGCGGGCCGGCCGCGCCTTGCCGCCGAACCATCGCTGCCGCTGCAGGAACGGCAGCAGCAGGTCGCGCTCGACCAGAGTGCGGACGTTGCCTTCGAGCAGCGTCTCCCAGGCGACGCCCATGAACAGCGCCGGCGTCGCGGTGACCTCGGCGGGACCGCCGGTGGCGACCCGCGCGGTCACCGGCGCGGGGGCCTCTTGGAGGCGGAACCAGTAGAACGCATACGGCCCCAGCGTCAGGAAGTAGGGCAGGTCGCCGATGCGCGGGAATTCGGTGAGCCCGAGCATCTCGACCGGCGTCATCCCCTTGAACTGCGTCAGGTCGAGCTCGACCGGCTGGACTGCCCGGGCGAGATTGGCGACGCAGAGGACGGTTTCCCCTTCGTAGCGGCGCAGGTAGGCGAGCACCTTGCGGTTCTGCGCGGGCAGAAAGTCGATGGTGCCGCGGCCGAAGACCTTGGACTGCTTGCGCAGTCCGATCATCCGCTTCATCCAGTTGAGCAGCGAGAACAACGCGCGTTCCTGCGACTCGACGTTGAGCCCCTGGTAGCCGTAAACCGGGTCCATGATTGGCGGCGCGTAGAGCTGCGCCGGGTCGGCGCGCGAAAAACCGGCGTTGCGGTCGCCGGTCCACTGCATCGGCGTGCGGACGCCGTTGCGATCGCCGAGGTAGATGTTGTCGCCCATCCCGATCTCGTCGCCGTAGTAGATCACCGGGGTGCCCGGCATCGAGAACAGCAGCCCGTTGAGCAGCTCGATGCGCCGCCGGCTGTTCTCCAGCAGCGGCGCCAGCCGCCGGCGGATGCCGACGTTGATCCGCATCTGCGGGTCGGCGGCGTAGGCCTGGTACATGTAGTCGCGCTCCTCGTCGGTGACCATCTCGAGCGTCAGCTCGTCATGGTTCCGGAGAAACATCGCCCACTGGCAGTTGTCGGGGATGTCCGGGGTCTGCCGCAGGATCTCGGTGATGGGATGGCGATCCTCCTGCCGGACGGCCATGAACATCCGCGGCATCAGCGGGAAGTGGAAGGCCATGTGGCACTCGTCGCCGTCGCCGAAGTAGGGGCGGACGTCGGCGGGCCACTGGTTGGCCTCGCCGAGCAGCATCCGGTCGGGATAGCGGCCGTCGAGCGCGGCGCGGATCTTCTTGATGACGGCGTGGGTCTCTTCGAGGTTCTCGCAGATGGTGCCCTCACGCTCGATCAGGTAGGGGATGGCGTCGAGCCGCAGGCCGTCGACGCCGCGGTCGAACCAGAACTGCATCACCTCGATGACCGCCTCGAGCACCGCCGGGTTGTCGAAGTTCAGATCGGGCTGGTGGTGGAAGAAGCGATGCCAGTAATACGCCTTGGCGACGTCGTCCCAGCGCCAGTTCGAGGTTTCGGTGTCGGTGAAGATGATGCGGACGCCCTGGTACTTCTGATTGGTCTCGCTCCAGACGTAGAACTCGCGCTCGGGGGAGCCGGCCGGCGCCCGCCGCGCCGCCTGGAACCATGGGTGCTGATCGGAGGTGTGGTTGATGACCAGCTCGGTGATCACCCGCAGGCCGAGGCGATGCGCCTCGGCGATGAAGCGGTCGAAATCCTCGAGCGTGCCGTAGCTCGGATGGATGTTTTCATAGTCGGCGATGTCGTAGCCGTCGTCCTTGAGCGGCGACGGATAGAAGGGCAGCAGCCAGATGCAGTTGACGCCGAGGCCCTGGAGATAGTCCAGCTTCTGGGTCAGCCCGCGGAAGTCGCCGACCCCGTCGTTGCTGCTGTCGAAGAAGGCACGGACGTGCGCCTGATAGATGATCGCGTCCTTGTACCACTGCGCGTCGGACATATCTCTCGCTTCCGCTAAATAGGGGTTCTACGGGGTTCCACGAGGTTCTGGGGCAGCCCCGCCCTCTCGGGTCGCGCCAGACTCCCCCTCCCTCGCTGAAACCGTCCCACGGCAGGCACGCTTCCGAGGACCTGGCCCAGACCGGGTGGAACCGAACCTTCCCAAGCCCCGCAGCAGTGAACCTTGCGGCACAAGCGAACCGAACCTCGCAGCACCGAACCCTGCAGAACCCGGTAGAACCCTGTGGAACCGGGTCGAACCGGGTTCCCCGGGTTCTACGGTTTCAACGGTCCGGCCAGTTTGACGTGCAGGACGTGGGCCGCGCGGGAGCCGGGCTCGAGCCGCACGTAATTCCTGGCACCGCGCCAGTAGTAGCGCTCGCCGGAGAGCAGATCGTGGACCTCGACGGTATCGTTCGGGCCGAAGCCCCAGGTGTCGATCGGCAGCTCGACGTAGCCGTGCTGCATCCGGAGCGGATCGACGTTGACGATCGCGACGATCAGGTCCCAGCCATCGCTCGAACGCTTGCTGTAGCAGAGCAGCTCCGGGTTGTCGGTCGGGTGAAAGGCCAGCCCGTGGTCGTGCTGCAGCGCCGGGTGCTCACGGCGGATGGTGTTGATCGTGCGGATCAGCCCCGAGAGGCTGTCCGGCTGATCGAAGTGGCGGGGGCGGATCTCATACTTCTCCGAATCGAGGTATTCCTCGCTGCCGGGCTTGACCGGAACGTTCTCGGCGAGCTCGTAACCGCTGTAGATGCCGTAGGAGGCGCCGAGCGTCGCCGCCAGCAGCAGCCGGATCTCGAACGCCGGCCGGCCGCCGTGCTGCAGGAACTCGTGCAGGATGTCGGGTGTGTTGGCGAACAGGTTGGGGCGCATGTACTCGCGCACCTCCGTCTGGGTGAGCTCGGTGAAGTACTCGGTGAGCTCGGCGGCGGTGTTGCGCCAGGTGAAGTAGCTGTAGGACTGCGAGAACCCGGCCTTGGCCAGATAGCGCATCAGCTTCGGCCGGGTGAAAGCCTCCGACAGGAAGATGGTGTCGGGATGGCTGCGGCGGATCTCGGCAATCACCCAGTGCCAGAACCTGAACGGCTTGGTATGGGGGTTGTCGACGCGGAAGATCTTGACGCCGTGGCCAATCCAGAACTCGAAGACCCGTTTCAGCTCCTGCCAGAGTGCCGGCCACTGCTCGGAGTCGAAATTGATCGGATAGATGTCCTGGTACTTCTTCGGCGGGTTTTCCGCGTACTTGATGGTCCCGTCCGGGCGGTGGCGGAACCACTCCGGATGCTCGCTCACGTAGGGATGGTCCGGCGACGCCTGGAAGGCGATGTCGAGCGCGATTTCGAGGCCGTGATGCCCGGCGGCCTCGACGAAGCGATCGAAGTCCGCGATCGTCCCCAGCCCGGGTTCGACGGCCATGTGTCCCCCGTCGCTCGAGCCGATCGCCCAGGGGCTGCCGGGATCGCCCGGGCCTGGCGTCAGCGAATTGTTCGGCCCCTTGCGGAAACTGACGCCGATGGGATGCACCGGCGGCAGATAGAGGACGTCGAAGCCCATCGAGGCGACGTACGGCAGCAGCCTGGCCGCCTCGTCGAAGGTGGCGCTACGGGCCGGATCGGTGCCGGCCGAGCGCGGGAACATCTCGTACCAGGCGCCGAAGCGCGCGCGGGCGCGCTCCACCGTGACCGCGAGGGTGGGCTCGAAGCGCGTCGCGCCGCGGCGGTCGGCATGCGCCGCCATCGCCTCGGCGAGGGCGGTGTCGCGGGCCGCGGCGACGCGCGCGCTGGCCTGGATCGAGGTGTCGGCGAGGCGGGCGGCCGCCTCCTCGAAGGCCGGCGCCGCCGCCGGCGCCAGCGCGGCGCGCTCGCCGAGCAGCGCGCTGCCTTCGAGCAGCTCGCTGGCGACGTCCTGGCCGGCCTCCGCCTTCTTGCCGAGATCGCGGCGCCAGCTGGCGAAGTCATCGACCCAGCCTTCGACGGTGTATTCGTAGGCGCCGACGGCCTCGGCGGTGAAGCTCGCCTGCCAGCCGTCGTTCGTGGTGCGCGCCATCGGCGCTTCCTGCCACTCCGGCTCGCCAGCCTTGCGGAAGAGCAGCGCCGCTGCCAGCTCGTCGTGGCCGTCGGCGAAAATGTCAGCCGAGACCGTCACCTGCTCGCCGGCGGCCCGCTTGATCGGAAACCGTCCGCAGTCCACCTGCGGCCGTACGCCTTCGACCACCACCCGGCGCGCCAGCGCGGCGTCGATCGCCGGCGCCGCGGCCGCCGCTCCGCCCGGAAGCGGACGCGTCTGCCGTCCGGTTGCTGCACGCTTTGCCATCTGCCTGTCCCGTCCCTGCCGCCCGTCCGCGGGCGCGCTCATCGTTCATCCGCTTCAGTAGACACCCATCGGGCCCCAGTCCTCGACCCGCCGGAGATCTTCCTTCCGGCAGTTCAGCTTGAGCACCGCCATCGATCGCGGCAGCAGCTCGTATCGCCCGCCAGCGCGCAGGCGCCGCGCCGGCGCCCACGGGTCGGCGGTGTCGATCAGGGTTTCCCAGCGTTCCTCGGCGGCCGTCACCGGCAACGTGAACGCCATCGCCTGCTCGCCGGCATTGAGAATCAGCAGCAGCGTGTCCGAGATGATGCGGCCGCCGCGCTCGTCGACCTCGTCGATGGCGTCGCCGTTCAGCCGCACCCCCAGGCAGCGCACGTCCGGCGAGCTCCAGGTCTCGTCGGTCATCTCCCGCCCGGACGGATCCAGCCAGGCGATGTCCGACACGTCGGCGCCGCGGATGCGCCGGCCCTGGAAGAATTTGCGGCGCCGCAGCACGGGATGGTCCTTCCAGATCCGGATCAGCCGCCGGGTGAAGTCGAGGAAGTCGCGCCGCTCCGGGGTCGTCTCCCACGAGGTCCAGCTGATCTCGTTGTCCTGGCAGTAGGCGTTGTTGTTGCCCCCCTGGGTCCGGCCCGTCTCGTCGCCGCCGCTGATCATCGGCACGCCGACCGACA
>JAYTEJ010000112.1:0-5927 GCA_043735365.1 Acidobacteriota bacterium | reverse complement strand
CCGCCGCGGCCGCGGCGGCGGCGATCCCGGCGAGCGTCCAGCGGTGGCGGCGGTCGGGCCGGGCTTCGCCCGGCCCGGCCGCGCCGGGGAGCGGTCCGGGGAGTCGTGCACTGTGCTGACGAGGAACGGCGGCGGCCGTCAGACGATCGAGCCGCGCCAGCAGCGCCATCGCCGCTTCATGGCCGGCGCCCTCATCGACCGCCGATTGCAGCAGCCGGCGCGCGGCGTCGGGGTCGCCGCGGTCGAAGGCCTCGGTCCCCGCGTGCACGAGTTCGTCCCCCTGCCGCTGCCGCTCGGACACGGCGCCACGTCCGCGCTCGATGTAGGCGCGGGCGCGGGCGTGGCCGCGATCGAGGAACAGCACGCGCGTCCAGACGTTGATGGCCAGCTCGTAGTGGCCGGCGAAGTAGTGATCCAGGCCGGCGACCAGCAGCGACTCGACGCGGGCTTCGCGCTCGCGCTCCGACACCTGCGCGAGGGCGGCGGCGGCTTCGGTTCGGAGCGGGTCGGTCATCGGATCACAGCAGGCCGGCCGCGGGCGGAACGCGCCCGCGGCGGTTCCGAGATTATCGGCTGATCCGCCTCCGCATACAAGGCCGGACGGCAGCAGGCGGCGCTTCTGTGCTATCTGTTTGTCGGCCATGGAGCTCATCGAATCCATCCCCAACGTCAGCGAAGGCCGGCGGCCGGAAACGGTTGAGCGGCTGGCGGCGGCGATCCGGTCGACGCCGGGGGTCAGGCTGCTCGACTACTCGGCGGATCCGTCGCACAACCGCTCGGTCTATACCCTGGCCGGGGCCGGGCCCGCTGTCGGCCAGGCGATTCTGGCGCTGTTTGCCGAGGCGGTGGCGGCCATCGACCTCCGCGCCCACGACGGCCAGCATCCGCGCATCGGCGCGGTGGATGTCGTGCCGTTCGTCCCGCTCGACGGCACCACGATGGAGGAGTGCGTCGCGCTGTCGCGATCGGTCGGCGCCGAGGTGGCGCATCGGTTCCGGATTCCGGTGTTCCTGTACGAGGCGTCGGCCGCTTCGCCGGAGCGACGGCGGCTGGAGCAGATCCGGCGGGGCGGATTCGAGCAGCTTGGCGCCAGGATGACGGACCCGGCGTGGGCGCCGGACTTCGGCCCGGCGGCACCCCATCCTTCTGCGGGCGCGGCGGTCGTCGGCGCCCGGCCGCCGCTCATCGCCTGGAACATCAACCTCTCGAGCGATCGGCTCGACATCGCCCGGGCCATCGCCGCCACCATCCGGGCAAGCGGCGGTGGGCTGGCGTGCGTCAAGGCCGCCGGGTTCCGGCTGGCGCATCGAGGGCTGGTGCAGGTCTCGATCAACCTGACCAATTACGCGGTCACCCCGATGGCGGTGGTCTTCGAGGCGGTGCGGCGGGAGGCGGAACGGCACGGGGTTGCCATTCTCGAAAGTGAGATCATCGGGCTGGTGCCGGAGGCCGCGGTCGCCGATGCCGCGGCGCTGCGGCTGGCGCGCTTCGGCCCCGCGCAGATCCTCGAGCGCCGGCTCGAGCCGGGCGCCGGCGGCGCGTGACCGGCCGTCAGCCGGCCTCGTCGTCCCCCTCGGTTCCTTCACTCCGCCGCGCCGGCACCAGGCCGAACGCGCGCATCTTCCGGTAGAGATTGCTGCGCTCGACGCCGAGCACCTCCGCGGTGCGCGACATGTTGCCCTGCTGCGCTCCGAGCGCGCGGAGGATGTAGTCGCGTTCGAAGCGGTCGCGCGCGTCGTGCAGCGACAGCACCGGCAGCCCGGGCGGATCCGCCACCGCCACCGCCGCGGGATCGAGAAAGACCAGATCCGACAGCGTGATGGTGTCGCCGGGCACCATGATCATCAGGCGCTCGACGACGTTGCGCAGCTCGCGGACGTTGCCCGGCCAGCGATAGGAGCGCAGCCCCGCGGCGGCACCGGCGTCGAGCTGCTTGGGACGGCGGCCGTACTCGCGGGCGAGCTCCGCCATGAAGTGCGACGCCAGCAGCGGGATGTCGGACTCGCGGTCGCGCAACGGTGGCACGAAAATCGGGATGACGTTCAGCCGGAAGTAGAGATCCTCGCGGAACCGTCCCGCGCGGATCTCCGTCGGCAGGTCCTTGTTGGTGGCGGCCAGGATGCGCACGTCCACCTTGACGGTCCCGGTGCCGCCGACCGGCTCGACCACCTGCTCCTGCAGCGCCCGCAGCACCTTGGCCTGGGTCATCAGGCTCATGTCGCCGATCTCGTCCAGGAACAGCGTGCCGCCGTCGGAGGCCTCGAACTTGCCGCGGCGGTCGGCCACCGCGCCGGTGAAGGCACCCTTCATGTGCCCGAACAGCTCGCTCTCGATCAACTCTTCCGGAATCGCCGCGCAGTTGACCTCGACGAACGGCCCCAGCCGCCGCAGGCTGAGCTGATGGATGCTGCGCGCCACCAGCTCCTTGCCGGTGCCGTTCTCCCCGAAGATCAGCACCCGCCCGTTGGTCGGCGCCGCCATCGCCACCTGCTCGCGCAGCTGGCCCATCCCGTAGCTCTCGCCCACCATGGTCAGGCGGCGGTCGACCGTCTCGCGCAGGGCGCGGTTTTCCGCCTCCAGGCGGCGCTGGCGAACGGCGGTGCCGACGACCAGCACGGTCTTGTCGAGCGACAGCGGCTTCTCGACGAAGTCGAACGCGCCCATCTTGATGGCGCGCACCGCCGACTCGATGTTGCCGTGGCCCGAAATCATCACGACCGGTGCGTCGACCCGGCGCTCGTTCAGCCGCGCCAGGGTGGTCAGGCCGTCCATGCCGGGCAGCCAGATGTCGAGGATGATGGCGTCGAACGGTGCCCGCGCCACCCGGTCGAGACAGGCCTCGCCGCTATCCACCGCCTCGACGGTGTAGCCCTCGTCGCGCAGCACGCCGCCCAGGGCGCTGCGCACGCCAGCTTCGTCGTCCACGATCAGCACGGTGGGTTTCATCTGTGGCGATCAGCTCTCGGCAATCAGCTTCGACGGTCGGTGGTCGGCGCCCGGCGGCGCCTTTTCGCCCTCACCCGACGACAGGCAGCTGAGACCTGGGCGCGCGGTCACAGCGGCAGCTCGATGGCGAAGATCGTGCCCGACGGCGTGTTGTCGGACGCCTCGATGCTGCCGCCGTGTTCGGCGATGATCCGGCGCACGATCGCCAGGCCGAGACCGCTGCCCCGCTGCTTGGTGGAATAGTAGGGCATGAACAGCTTGTCGCGGTCGGCGGCCGGCAGCCCCGGGCCGTTGTCGGCGACGGTGACGCGGACCACGCTGTTCGCGGCGTCGCGCCGGGTCTCGACGACAATCGTCGGCGGCGTGCCGTCGGGGCGGGCCCCGGCGACGCTGCCGCCGAGCGCCTCGACGGCGTTGTCCACCAGGTTGATCATCACCCGGCGGATCTGCTCGGCATCGACGCGCACCGGCGGCAGCGCTGCGGCGAACCGCCGCTCGATCCGAATCTCGCGGAACAGCCCGTTGTAGAGCTGCAGCGCCTCCTCGAGCACGGCGTGCAGATCGGCGGGCACCGCGCGCGGCGCCGGCATCCGCGCGAACTGGGCGAACTCATCGACCAGCGCCTTGAGCGATTCGACTTCGCTGACGATGGTGCTCGAGCACTCTTCGACCAGGGCGCGCGCCGCCTCGGGGGCGCCGGCGAAATGCCGGCGCATGCGCTCGGCCGACAGCTGAATCGGCGTCAGCGGATTCTTGATCTCGTGGGCCAGCCGGCGGGCGACGTCCCGCCAGGCGGCGACGCGCTGGGTGCGGATGAGCGGCGTGACGTCGTCGAAGACCAGTACCGCGCCGGCCGCATCCCCTTCCTCCCCCTGCAGCGGCGTCGCCGCGGCGGCGAGATGCAGCTCGCGGCCCTCGCGCACCATGGCAATCTCCTGCGCGGCGGTCCCCGACGGCGAGCGGCGGACGCGCTGCAGCAGGGTGTCGAGCGGACGGAGATCCTCGCGGCCGAAGGCGTCGGCCGAGGGGGTGCCGATCACCGACCGGTCGAGCTCGAGCAGCCGCAGCGCGGCGGTGTTGACGGTTTCAATTCTGGCGTCGGCGGCCACCGACACCACTCCCGTGGCGATGCGCTCGAGGACCGTCTCGATGTAGCGGCGGCGCTCGTCGAGCTGCAGGTTCTTGCGCTCGAGATCGAGCCGCGAGCGCTCCAGTTTCCGCTGGCTCGCCGCCAGCTCCCCCGCCATGGTGTTGAAGGCCTCGACCAGCGACCCGAACTCGTCGCGAGTTTCCGGCTCGATCCGGTGGTCGAGCCGGCCCGCGCCGATCTCCCGCGCTCCGGCGGCCAGCAGCTGCACCGGGCGGGTGATGCGTTTGGCGAGGTAGAGCCCCGTCCAGGTGGCGCTGACCAGAATCATCAGCGTCATCATCAGGAACAGCGACAGGTAGACCCCCTCGAGCGGGCGCCGGACGACGCGCAACTGGTTGTAGTTCTCGTAGGCCTCGGTGATGCGCCGGGCGTGGAGGGCGAGATCCCCGCGGAGGTGGTCGCTGGCGATCACCACCCCGACGGACGTGCCGGTGGCGGGATCGCGGATCAGCGCGCCGGCCCGCACCAGCTCGCTGCCCGCTTCCAGGGGATCGACCGAGCCGGTATCGGGGCTGCCCGACGCCACTTTCGCGGCCAGCCGGTCGGCCTGTGCGCGGAGGTGGCCGGGCGGCAGCGACGGGGACTCGACCGCCAGCAACGGCACCGGCGGTACCCCGGGAGCCAGCCGGTAGATCTCGACCATCCCCACCCGGCCGCCCGTCACCTCCGGAGCGATGGCGCGGCGAACCGCCGCGATGTCGCCGGCCTGCACGGCGCCGGCCGGCATGGCGCCGGCGATGCGCGCGGCGTGACCGCCGACGATGCCTTCGTGCTCGCGATAGTAGTCGCCGCCGATCTCCACTGCCGATCGCAGCACTTCGTCGACCGGCTGGCTGAACCACAACTGGGTGCTGCTGCGGATCAGCTCTCCGCCGACGAGCAGCACCAGCACCGAGGGAATGATCGTCAGGCCGAGCAGGGCCATCACCAGCTTGGCGCGGAAGCGCGAGAACGGCAGCCCGCGCCGGCGCTCGACGAACAGCTTGACGATGTTGCGGGCCAGCAAGAAGGTCAGCGCCAGCACCATCGACAGGTCGGCCGCCGAGAGCGCGTAGAGCACGACCTCGCTGAGGAAGTCGGGATTCAGGCCGGGGGAATGGTCGGCGAACCAGACCATGCCGGCGAGCGCGCCGAACAGCAGGACGATGCCGAGGAGAATGAGCCGGGGGTTGTCGCGGAAAGGTCGGCGCTCGGCGGCCGGCGCTGGGCGCGGTGGCCGGGCCGGAAGGCGGGGGCGGCTGGCGTCGCGCACGGTGGGCATCGGGCGGGCGCCTGCCTCAGCCCTTCGACTTCTGCAGCTCGTCGACTTCGCGCTTGAACTGCCCGACGTCGCGGAACTGCCGATAGACCGACGCGAACCGCACGTAGGCGATTTGATCGAGCTGCTTGAGCTCCTGCATCAGCCGGGCGCCAATCTCCTCCGTCGTCATCTCGCGCTCGTGGCGCTCCTGCAGCTCCGACTCGATGCGATCGGCAATCGCCTCCAGCTGCTGGATGCTGACCGGCCGCTTCTCGGACGCGGTGAGCAGGCCGGCGATCATCTTCTGACGCTGGAAGGCCTCGCGGTTGCCGTCCTTCTTGACCACCCGGTATTCGATGTCCTCGATGCGCTCGCGGCTGGTGAAGCGCTTGCCGCAGCCGAGGCACTGCCGGCGGCGGCGGATCACGTCCCCTTCCTTGCTCTCGCGGGAGTCGACGACCTTGTCTCCCATGGTGCCGCAGTACGGGCATTTCATGGCGCGCTGTTCTCCATCCGCGGCGCGGGCGTCAGCCCGTCGCCGCTCCCGGCCTCGCCGGCCCGGTCGGCCGCGTCGGCCGCCATCCGGCGGGC
>JAYTEJ010000111.1:0-5088 GCA_043735365.1 Acidobacteriota bacterium | reverse complement strand
CGAGGTAGTCGCGATCGGCGGCGAGCTTGCCGTCCACGGTCGAGACCAGGTGCATGACGTGCGAGTAGCGCTCGATCGACATGTACTGCGGCACCCGGACGGACCCGAACTCGCAGACGCGCCCGAGATCGTTGCGGCCGAGATCAACGAGCATGACGTGCTCGGCGCGCTCCTTCTCGTTGCGCTTCAGCTCTTCCCCGAGGCGCAGGTCTTCCTCCTCGACGGCGCCGCGTGGCCGGGTGCCGGCGATCGGGTGGGTCTCGACGTGGCGCCCTTCGACCCGGACCAGCATCTCCGGCGACGAGCCGACAATCGACAGTCCGCCCATGCGGGTGAAGTACATGTAGGGCGACGGGTTGACGTGGCGCAGCGCCCGGTAGACCGTGAACGGATCGGCGGTGACGTCGGCCTCGAACCGCTGCGACAGCACCGCCTGGTAGATGTCGCCGGCGGCGATGCGCTCCTTGATCGTGCGCACCCCGGCCTCGTAGGTCTCGCGGCTCATGTTCGAGCGGACCTCGGGCGCCGGCCGCGTCGGCCGCTCCGGTTGGGAGAGGCCGCGCTCCAGCTCGCGCTCGAGGAAGCCGATCCGGGCGCAGGCGAACTGGTAGAGCGCCTGCAGATCCTCGTCCGCGCCGATCCGGGCGTTGGCGATGATCAGGATGCGGTGCTTGACGTGGTCGAAGGCCAGGACCGTATCGAAGAGCATGAAGCCGGCCTCGTCTTCGGCCTCCGCGCCGCTGCCGTCCGCGCTCCAGGGAGCCGCCGCCCAGGCGTCGAGCAGGACGGGCTCGAACATCGGCGAGGCGTCGTAGCCGATGAAGCCAACCGCGCCGCCGGTGAAGCGCGGCAGCCCCGGCACGAACGGCGCCTGGAACTCCGCCATCAGCCGCCGCAGCGCCACCACGAACGGCTCGCCGCTCTCGGTCGTGACTCCCGATCGATCGATGATGGTGCGGCCGCCGCGCTGCCGCAGCACCAGGAACGGGTCCTTGCCGAGGAACGAATACCGGGCGACGCGCTCTCCGCCTTCCACGCTCTCGAACAGGAAGGCGTAGTCGGAGTGCTCGGCGATCTTGAGGAACGCCGAGACCGGGGTCAGCAGATCGGCAATGATCTCCTTGACCACCGGCACGAACGTGCCGCGGCGGGCGAGGTCGGCGAATTCTTCGAAGGTCGTCTGCTTCACTGGATGTCCCTTGCGGCCGGCGGCCGCTCCCGGCCGGCGGCGTGATCCACCGCGGCGGCGAACAGCCCCGCCGGCGGCCGCTGTCCGGTCCATAACTCGAACTGACGCTCGGCCTGAGCGATCAGCATTTCGATGCCGCCAATCGTCAGGCACCCTTCCGTGCGCGCGTGCCGGAGCAGCGGCGTCTCCGCCGGCACGTAGACCAGATCGAAGACGATTTCGCCGTCGAGCGCCACGCCGGCCATCGGGTCGTCGTCGGGCCCGCGGTTACCAGCGGAGGTGGCATTGACGAGCACGTCCCAGCTGCCCGCGGCCGGCGGCCAGCTGCCGACGCCGGCGTCCGCATAGCGCGCGACATCCGCGGCCGCCTCGGGCCGGCGCGCGCAAATCTTCACCGACGCGCCTTCGTTGACGAGCGCGACCGCCACCGCCCGGGCGGCGCCGCCGGCGCCGAGCACGGCGGCCCGGGTGCCCTTGAGGGTCATCCGCCCGGCGAGCGGCGCCAGAAAACCCTCGACGTCCGAGTTCGATCCGATCCACTTGCCGTTGCGCACCACCAGGGTGTTGACCGCGCCCACGCGCCGCGCCAGCGGGTCGGTCTCGTCGAGCCGATCGAAGATCGCCACCTTGAACGGCGCGGTGATACTGGCCCCCCGCATCCCGGTCGCGCGCGCAAAGATCATGAAATCGTCGACGTCAGCGGCCTGGAGCGGCACGTATGCGGCGTTCAGCCCGAGCGCCGCGAAGCCGGCGTTGTGCATCACCGGCGACAGCGAATGGGCGATCGGGTTGCCGACGACGCCGTAGAGGGCGGTGTCGGGGCGGATGCGGCGGAAGCGGAAGGTGTTGACGAGCCGCTCGGCCGGCATCTGGCCGGGCGCCACGGCGTCGCCGGCGTAGGTCCAGCGGTTTCGCATCCGCGCCGCCAGGATCCGCGTCGGCACCCCCGCCTGGCCCATCGCCAGCAGCACATGGCCGTCGATGTCGCCGGAGTCGGCGAAGGGCGGCTGCTCCGCCAGCGCCATCACGGCCGCGGCATCCGCCAGCCGGGCCGCGGCCACGGCAATCTTGATGACCTCGGCGCCGGCGGCGCGCATCGCCATCGCACGCTCCGCGAGGTCGGGCGGTACGCCGTCGAAATCGTGCAGCGAGAGCACGACGCCGCGGCCGTGCCGGCGGCTGACCAGTGCCGGGGCGAAGGCGGCGCGCGCCTCGACGTCGATGTACTCCGCGCCGGCAGCGTGCGCCGCGCTGAGGATCCGCTCCCGCTCTTCCTCCGATCCCGTGAAGGCGCCCCCCTCCCAGGCGGCCCGGCAGGTGACGATCACCGGCCGTCGCCGCCCGGCGACCGCGCCGGCTGGGTCGGGGCGGTCAACGCTGTCGAGGCGCACCTCGACCAGATCGGCGTGGGCGGCGGCGTCGCGCGCCTGGCGCACCTCATCCATCGTCCGTCCGGTCACCGTCACGCACAGGAGTGGATCGCGCATCGGCCTCAAACGCAAAAAAGCCTCCTCAGCCGGGGCTGAGGAGGCTTCGTCGGGAACCTTAATCCTGCCGCGTGCAGGTTAACGAACCGCCCCCTCAGCGCACGCGTACCACCGCCAGGAGGACGCTGCGGTCCCGCGGCGGAATCGATACGGCTGGCTGAGAAGCGGAAGCGTCAAAACAGTAGTGAGGATAACAGAGCCACCCGGAGTGTGTCAATTTCGATCCCCTCCTGGAGTTCCCGGCACGGGCTTTCTCCTTGACCGGCAAGCAGTTACGCTTTTACACTTGATCATCCACGTCCTCCTGGTCCGGACCCTCTACCTATGAAGATCCGCACTGCCGCCGCGGCACTCGCGCTTGTTGTGGCCTCCTGGATGCCGGCCCCGGCCGTATCCCGGTTGATGCCGCTCGATGAAATCAGGCCCGGCATGACGGGCATCGGACGCACCGTCTTCGAGGGCGCCGACCTCCAGGAGTTCAGGGTCTCGATCCTCGGCGTGCTGCGGAACATCCAGGGCCCCAACCGCAACCTGATCCTGGCGCGCCTCGAGGGCGGACCGCTGGCCAAGACCGGCGTCGCCGCCGGCATGAGTGGCAGCCCGGTCTACATCGACGGCCGGCTGATCGGCGCCGTCTCCTACTCCATCGGATCCTTCCCCACCGAGGCGATTGCCGGCATCACGCCGATCGGCGAGATGACCGACGCCACCGACATGGCCAGGCGCCCGGCCGCAACCCAGGCGCGCATCGAGCTGCCGCTGACGCGCGAGAGCCTGACCGCGGCCTTGAGGTCCTCGTTCGCGCGCCTGGAGCCCTTCGCCAACCGCCCCGCCGACGTCCAGGTCTTCGGCCTGCCGCAGGCGGCCGGGGCGCAGCTCGGCGCGATGCTGCGGCCAATCTCGACGCCGCTCATCATGAGCGGGTTCGAGCCGTCGTCGGTCGATCTGCTCTCCGCCGCCTTCGGCGCCGCCGGCTTCACACCGGTCGTCGGCGGCGCGGTCTCCGCCGGCCAGTCGGCATCCCCCGAGCGCGCGCTCCAGGGAGCGCTTCGCGAAGGGGACGCCATCGGCGTCTCGCTCGTCGGCGGCGACCTCGAGATGGGCGCCACCGGCACCATTACCCACATCGACGGCAATCGCATCTACGCCTTCGGCCATCCGTTCTTCGGCCTCGGGCCGGCGCAGTTCCCGATGACCCGCGCCTACGTCTACGCCATGCTGCCGAGCCTGATGTCGTCGTTCAAGATCTCGTCGATGGGCGAGGTCATCGGCACGATGCAGCAGGATCGCGCCACCGCCATCGCCGGCACGCTCGGCCCGGGCCCGGCGCTGATTCCGATGTCGGTGACGCTGCGCTCGACGCGCGACGACGGCAGCCAGACGACGCGGACCTTCAACTACAAGGTGGCGCACGACCAGGCCTTCACGCCGCTGCTCGCGTACGTGGCGCTGGCCAACACCATCGGCGCCTACGAACGCCAGGTCGGGGCCTCGACCTTCGCGATCAGCAGCAAGACCCGCATCAAGGGGCACGCCGATCTGCTGCTCGAGGACGTCTTCACCGGCGACAACGCCACCCTCGGGGCCGCGACCGCGATTGCCGCGCCGGTGTCGATGCTGCTCGCCAACGACCTCGAGCCGGTCACGGTCAGCGGCATGGACGTCACCGTCGAGGCCAGCGAGACGGCCCGCAGCGTCACCATCGAGCGCATCTGGCTGGACGAGGCGCGGCCGCGCGCCGGCCGTACGGTGGACCTCAAGGTACTGACCCGCAGCTACCGCGGCGAAGAGAAGATCTCCACCGTGCCGATCGCCATCCCGGCCCACGTCTCGGGACCGCTGTCGATTCTCGTCAGCGACGGCCGCCAGTTGAATGCCATCGAGCAGCGCGACCTGCGGCGCTCGCTGCAGCCGCAGAGCCTGGCGCAGATGATCCGCGTGCTCAACGACACCCGGCGCAACAACCGCATCTACATCCGTCTGCTGAACGGCCGGCCCGGAGCGGTGGTCAACGGCGAGGCGCTCACGGCGCTCCCCCCCTCGGTGCTGTCGGTCCTCGAAGGGGACAGCAACGGTGGCAGCTACACCCCGATTCGCAGCGCCGCGGTCGGCGAGTGGGAGCTGCCGATGGGATCCGCGGTTGCCGGGTCCCGCGTTCTCGCCATCGATGTCGAGTCCAGGGGCGCGTCCAGCCGCTGACGTCACCGTGTCCAGTCCGAGTCTTCACGTGCATCCATGCTGAAACTGTCCGGCTCCTTCCGGCGCCTGCGCCGGCGCTCCGTCCCCACGCTGCCGTCGCTCCCGCCGGCGTGGTCCTGCGCCGCCGGCCTGGCAATCGCCGCGGCCATCACGGCCATCGCGCCGGCCACGCTCCGCGCCGCCTCGGCGACCTTCTGGACGGTGTCCACGCAG
>JAYTEJ010000110.1:0-28334 GCA_043735365.1 Acidobacteriota bacterium | reverse complement strand
GCGATCGGCGAGGCGTTCGCGCTGGCGCGCAAGGCGGGGGTGGACGCGGCCCTCGTGCGGCAGGCGTTGCTTGGAGGATTTGCCGCCAGCCGGGTGCTCGAGGTCCACGGTGAGCGGATTCTGGCGTCGAACTACACGCCGGGCTTCAAGGCCGGGCTCTACGCGAAAGATCTGCGCATCGCCAGCGCCGCGCTCGCCGAGCATGGCACGCCCGCACCCGTCTCGGCCGCCGTCCACCAACTGGTCGAGGCGCTGGTGTCGTCCGGACAGTCGGATTCGGATTACTCGGCCCTGGCGACAGTGTTGTTCGGCCTGGCAGGGCTGCGCGACTGAGGCGCCCGGTCGGCCAGCCGGATCAGCGGCAGGCGGGGTGGTTGCACCCGCAGCGGAGCTCGGTCATGGCCCTGGCGTCCTTGCAGTGTTCGCTGCAGTACTTGCCGAACTCGCCGTTGGGAGTCACAGTGCAGACGCACCCGGGATGGGCGCACTGTCGCGGGTCGCTCATGGTACCTCCTGGCCCGTCTCGCCGTGCGGGAGACGAGGATGTTACGTGCGGTGGTGATCGGCCACCCAGGCCGTCACCGCGCGCTTGATGTCCGCAGGCTTGAGCTGTTCGCGGGCCACCCGCTCGAGCAGCATCGGGAGCTCGGCATCCGAGGCGAAGCGCAGTGCGGCCACGTGCTTGATGCCGAGGGTGTTCAGCAGCTGCTGCTGTTCAGGTGACAGCATCGAGGCCGCCCTGACGCGCATCTCGAGTCGGATGATGCGATCCTGCAGGCGCGTGGTGTAGACCCGGCTCATGTAGAGCAGTGCCAACACCGCGGCGCTCAGTGACAGAAGCGCGAGCATCACGGCCGAGTGATCGCCTTTCAGTACCCTCGACACGAAGGTGCCGAACGCGAATGCCGCCAGCACCGCCCCGACCAGCGTGGCGACCGGTCGATACGCGTGGTTCCCGAACGTCTGCACCGGCTGCGCTTCCTTCACGCCGTCCAGTATACGGTCCGGGCGTCCGGCGTGCTAGCATCGACTGATAGCCGCCTCTGGAGGATCAGCCATGGCCCGTTTCGACGAAATCACCCCCGACACCGCGTTCACCCGCCCCTATGCCGCCGACGAGCGGGTCACGACGTTCCTCCGCTCGGTCTACGGCTGGATGACGCTCGGGCTGGCGATCACCGCGGTGATCGCCTACTTCGTCGCCGCCACGCCGGCCATCGTCCTCACCATCGCCCGCAACCGGCCGCTCTTCTGGGGCCTGATGATCGCCCAGCTCGGCATCGTCGTCTGGCTCTCGGCGCGGGTGCGCTCGATGGCGCCGGCGACCGCGGCGATGCTCTTCATCGTCTATTCGGCGCTGACCGGGCTGACGCTGTCGTTCGTGCTGCTCGCCTTCACCGGCGAGTCGGTTGCGACGACCTTCATGGTGACGGCCGGCACCTTCGGCGCGCTGGCCACCTACGGCACGGTCACCAAGCGCAGCCTGGCCGGCTGGGGACAGTTCCTGTTCATGGGACTCATCGGCGTGGTGATTGCCTCGTTCGTCGGCATGTTCTGGCACAACGACGGGTTCCAGTTCGTGCTCTCGTTCATCGGCGTGATCGTCTTCACCGGGCTGACGGCCTACGACGCGCAGCGGCTCAAGGCGATGGCGCTCGCCACGCCGGACGGCCAGTCCGGCTCCTACGCCATCGTCGGGGCGCTGACCCTCTATCTGGACTTCATCAACCTGTTCATGATGCTGCTCCGGCTGACCGGCAGCCGCCGAAGCTGACGCGGCTCGCGCCGAGATGATCCCGATCAACGAGACGCTCGCGATCGACGAGAGCGAGATCGAGGAGCGGTTCGTCCGGGCGTCCGGACCGGGCGGGCAGAACGTCAACAAGGTCTCGACCGCGGTGCAGCTGCGCTTCGACGTCGGCCGCTCGTCGCTGCCGGCGGAGGTCCGGAAGCGGCTCGCCGGGCTGGCGGGCACGCGCCTGACCACCGAGGGCGTGCTGGTGATCGACTCGCGCGAGCATCGCACCCAGAACCGCAACCGCGAGGCGGCGCGCGAACGGCTGGTGGAGCTGGTCGCCCGCGCCGCGGTGCGTCCGAAGAAGCGACGGCCGACGCGCCCCGGGCTGGCGGCGAAGGAACGCCGGCTGGTCTCCAAGAAAAAGCGCGGCGACGTCAAGGCCGGGCGCGGCCGGCTGCGCGACGACTGACCCTCGAACCGTCCAGCATCTCGTGCGCCAGGCGGAGAAAGGGTTAGTCTCACGCACGGCCGGAGCTTGCTGATGTGGTGGACTGAAGCATCTTGGCAGGATGGCAAGATCGTCCGCCGTGGATGATTGGGGTGAATCAAGTCGATCTCCCGATCACTGTTCATTTTTGAACAGCCGAAAAATGAGACTTGGACCATGCTCCCGAACACGTCATGGGCGCGTTGAGGCAGTCAGCGACCCACGTCCGCCCGGTTCCAATGAGAGTCGGGTCGTGTAGACGGGAGAACGGGATGTTGCACGAGTTCGTCACCACGTACCGTGACGCGATCATCACCAAAGCCAGGGAGAAACTGACCGCCCGGCCGTGGCCTGCCGCAACGCCGGTCGAGCTCGAGAACGGGGTACCGCTGTTCTTGAACCAGCTCTCGGACACGCTCCGACGGGAAGGGACCGGCTCTCCGTACTCGCCGACCGCTATCGGCGCCACCGCGACTCTGCACGGGCGCGATTTGCTGGCGCTGGGATTCACCGTCTCCCAGGTCGTCCACGACTATGGCGACATCTGCCAGGCGGTGACCGAACTGGCCATGGAGCAGAATGCGCCAATCACCACGGAAGAATTCCACAGCCTGAATCGGTGTCTCGACACCGCGATCGCCGAGGCGGTGACCGAGCACGCTCGCATGACCGGCGAATCGAGGTCCACCGAAGAAATGGCGCGATCGGGGCAGGTGGCGCACGAGACCCGTGACCTCCTCAACACGGCGCTGCTTGCGTTCGAAACCCTGAAGCGGGGCACCGTCGCGATTAACGGCAGTACGGGGGCGGTCCTGGGCCGGAGCCTCGTGAGCTTGCGCGAGCTCGTCGACAACTCGCTGTCTGACATCCGGATGGCCGCCAAGCAACAACGGCGCGAGCGGCTGCCGGTCGCGCCCTTTCTCGCCGACATCGCTGCCGCGGGTGGCCTCCACGCCGAGTACCGCGGGCTGCAACTCACGATTGAGCCCATCGATCCTGCGTTGGCCGTGACCGCCGACGGGCAGATCCTGGCCTCCGCTGTGACGAATCTCTTGAACAACGCGTTCAAATACACGCGGCCTGGCGGACGGGTCGTGCTCAGCGTGCACCGCAAGGACGGGCACGTCCTGATCGAGGTGGAAGACGAGTGCGGTGGCATCCCGGACCGCACGGGCGACCCGTTCCAGCCGTTCGGCGATCAGCGAGGCGCCGATCGGACCGGCCTCGGCTTGGGCCTCGCGATTGCCCGAAAGGCGGTCCGGGCGCACGGTGGGGACATCTACATCCGCAACATGCCCGGTCAGGGCTGCGTCTTCAGCATTGAGGTTCCACTGGCGTCCGAGGACACGCCCGCCCCGCGTGCGGTCGAGGAATAGCTCGCCTGCCGTAGGTCGGGTCGCTCTCAGCAGCGTGCTCGCCCGTGCTTCCCGACCGACGTGTGCTTCGCGCGCCCCTGACGACAATACTCGTCGCCCTTCAGGCGGTACCGCCTGGCGGGCGTCTGAACCGCCTCCTGGATGGTCCGCGACTGCTCCGGCAACGTGGCCCTGCCTCAGACCTTGAACAGCACCCCCGACGCCGGGCGCCCAGTGGCCCGCCGCACCGCTGCGACGTACTGCTGGACCTGGGCCCGGTAGCGCGCCTCGCCCGCCGACAGTTCATGATCGGTCTTGAAATCCACGACCGTCGTCCCCCTCCCGTCGTCGAACGCGAGATCCAGCACCCCTTCGATCATCCCGCCGTCGTCCTGCAGCCAGGTGACCGGCGTCTCGCGCATCACGGCCGCGGCGGCGCGCGCGCGGGCGAGGAGATCGTGGCGAAGCACACCATCCACCACCAGCACCGCGGCGCGGACGTCGTCTTCGGGCGCGAGCAGGAGCCGCCCCTGGGTCCGCGCCGTGCGCTCGATGACGGGAGCCGTGGCCTCCAGCGGAACCGTCGCCAGAATGGCGTGCACCAGGGTGCCGAAGCGCGGCCCCCGCGGACGGCCGGTGGCGCCCGGAAGCTCGATCACCTCGACCGGCGCCATCGCGGCGATGGCTTCGTCGACGCCGTCGCGGGCGGCCGCCGCCGCCCAGGCGGTCGCGGTCTGGACGCGCGTGCCCGGGACCGCGGCGCGTTCGAGCAGAGTCGCGCGGCCCGATCGCCAGCTCTGGTAGGCCGCGAGGCGGGCGGCGACGGCGTCCGGGTCGCCGTCCCTGACGATCAAGTCGTCGCGACGGAGGCCGAAAGACGAGGCCGCCCCGAGCACGAGACAGTGCGGATCCCACCAGACGACGTCGTAACCGGCGGCGGGCGCGCTTGGAAGCGCGGGGGAGTCCGGAGCGCCGGAAAAGCGATAGGACCCGGGGGCCACCGTCAGCGGCGTGGCCGGATCGCCGTCCGGCCGGTTCATGACCGAGTCCTTCGAGACGAACGTGGCGCAGCCAGCCGCGGGCGAGGGCTGGCGGCGGATCGCTTCCGGCGGATAGACCGCGCGCATCAGCGGGTCGAGCCAGCCGCCGTCGTACGGGGCGTCGCCGATCACCGGCACGACCAGCAGGTCGCGGGCGCGGGTCGCGGCCACATACGTCAGCCGCTCCGCCTCCGCCTTGTCACGCGCCGCCTCCTCGCCGTCGTGGAGCAGCAGGTCCACCGGCGCCCATCCTCCCAGCTTCAGCGCGCACAGACCCTGCGCCGGATCCAGCCAGCGGCCCGCTTCAGGGCGCGAGAGCTTGCAGGTGAGATCCGCAAGAATCACCACCGGGAACTCGAGCCCTTTGGCTTTATGGACGGTCATCAGCCGGACCCCGTCGCTCCCCTCTTCGAGGATCGGGGCCTCCGCGGCCTGCGCGTTCTCCGCCGCCAGCCGCAGCTCGTCGACGAAACCGCGGAACGAAATGCCGCCCGCCGCCTCGTACTGCCGCGCCAGCTCGACGACGTGGAGGACGTTGGCAAGCGCCTGTTCGCCGCCGCTCCGCAGCACCAGGCCGACGTGGGCCCGCGTCACCTGCATCAGCTCGTGGATCGTCTCGGCGAGCGGCACGTAGTTGCGGCGCCGGTGCAGCCGCCGCAGCACGTGAAGCGCCGCGGCAATGGGCGCCAGGTGCGCCGGGACGTCGGCCGGAATCCGGAACGGGTGCAGCACGCCAAAGCCGCGCGCCCGATCGCCCTGCTTCCATTCGAGCAGCTCGTCGTCGCCGATGGCGAAGAACCCGCCGCGCAGCGTCGCGAACACCGACAGCTCGTCGTCCGGCCATTCGATGGCGGCCAGCGCCGCGCGCAGCGCCTCGACCTCCTCGCGCTCGTGAAAGGTCTTGCCGCCGACGAGCACGTGGCGGACGCCGCGCGCCTCGAGTGCCCGCACGTAGGGCAGCGTCGCATCCTCGCCGAAGCTGAGGAAACGGCGGAAGAGGATGCAGATGTGCCGGGCCGCCACCGGCACCGGGCCGTCTCCTGAACGCTCGGTGACGCGCCAGCCGCTGCGGCTGACCACCCAGTCCACGAACGCGCCGACCGCGTCCGGCAGCGACTTCTCGATGGCGATGGCCGAGACGTTGCGGGTGGCATACGGGGCCGGCACCGGCAGCGCCACGATCGCCGGCTGCCCCGCATCGCCGGCGCGAAACGGCGTCAGCGGCACGTAGTCGGCCTGAAGCGTGAACGGATCCCCGGTCATCACCGGCGCGAAGGCGGCATTGATCGACGCCTGGATCTCCGGCACGCTGCGGAAGCTGGTGGTGAGATGCAGCCGCCGGGCGCCGCTCCGTTCCAGCCGCTCGCAGACCTCGCGATAGATGCCGACGTCTGCCCGACGAAACCGGTAGATCGATTGTTTGGGGTCGCCGACGATGAAGAGGCGGCCGGGGACGGGGACGACGGCGCGCCAGTCGGACTGGGCGGGATCGGCGGAGGCCAGCAGCAGCAGGATCTCAGCCTGAAGAGGATCGGTGTCCTGGAACTCGTCAACGAACAGGTGGGTGAAGCGCGACTGAAAGCCGCGGCGTACCGTCTCGTCGCCGCGGACGAGGTCCCGCGTCCTCAACAGCAGGTCGAGAAAGTCCAGCGCCCCGGCCTGAGCCTTGGCGCGCTCGTAGCGCCGCATCGCGCCCTGAAGCTCCGCCTGGAGCCCGGCCGACAGGTCGGCATCCGCGTCGAGCCGGAAGCCGTCGAGACCGGCCCGGAGCGCGTCGAGCGCCGCGAGGAGGGCGGCACGCGAGACCCCTTCGCCGTAGCCGGCGCCGCGGCCGCGGCGGGCGCGCGCGAAGGTGCGGGCGCGGGAGAGATCGACCAGACGGGCTTCGAGCCAGTCGTATTCGGCCGCGTCCGGCTCCGGATGCTCCTGGCGGGCGCGAATCTCCAAACTGAGGTGGCGGACCGCGGCGGTGTCGAGGTGGAGATAGTCGCGGGCGTACGACGGCCGATCGGAGAGCGCCGCGAAGGCGTGCAGCGGCGGCAACAGTCGATCGATCGCCGCTTCGCGGTCGAAGGGGCGCCGCGTCCAGGGGGCGGGAAAGTCGCGCCACCCGCTCAGCTCCCAGGCTGCGCTGCGCAGCCGGTCGATGGGTCCGCCCGATCGCGGGCGGGCCTGCGCCGCGAACGACATCGCCGCGGAGCGGCGGAGCGCCCGACGCACGGCGGGCGGCGGATCGGCGAGCTGCTCCTGCAGCCAGGCGTCGAACGCCTCGTCGAACAGCCGCCGCGCCTGCGCTTCGGTCATCACGCGGAAGAGCGGATCGACGCCCGCCTCGACCGGGCGTTCGCGCAGCAGCTCGGCGCAGAAGCCGTGAATGGTGCTGACGTGCGCTTCCTCGAGGCTGGCCAGCGCCCGATCGAGGAGCTGGCGTGCGCCCTCGTCTGCCGCCACCGTGCGCTCGCGCTCGAGCGCCTCGCGCAGCCGCAGCTTGAGCTCACCGGCCGCCTTTTCGGTGAAGGTGACGGCGACGATCTCCCCCACCGCCGCCCGGCCGGTGCCGAGCACTCGCAGGATGCGCTTGACGAGCTCAGTGGTCTTGCCGGTGCCGGCGGCCGCCTCGACCAGGAGCGTGTCGTCCAGGTCGGCGGCAATCGCTTCGCGTGCCGGCTGATCGGCAAGCGGCGTCATGGCATCTCCCTGAGGGCGGCGAGGTCGCCGAGCCGATCCTGCGCCTTGGTGCCGACGCGGCGCTCCTCGTCCGGCCCGCAGACGGCGCGGAAGTCGCACCAGACGCAAGCGCGAGGGGCCGGGGCGGCCGGCAGGAAGCCCAGCTCGATGGCGCGATCGACGATTTCGAGCACTTCCAGGCCCGCCCGGCGGCTGGCGTCGTCCATCGGAATCTCGTGATCGGTGAAGCCGCCGGCGGCGGTGCAGTAGAACAGCCGGCCCGATTCGACACGGGCGCCGAGCGCCTTCTCCACCGCCAGGCTGTAGAGCACCGGCTGCAGGGCGGCGCCGCCGCCGACGACGGTGCGCCAGGTGGTGCGGTTGCGGCCGGTCTTGTGATCGGTGACGCGGAGCAGGCCGCCGGCCTTCTGTTCGATGAGGTCGACCGAGCCGCGCAGCAGGTAGCCGTCGTCGAGGCGGATCGGGTCCGGAACGCTGCGGGGGTCGCGGCCGCTGTCGGACAGGCCGAAGCTGAACTCGAAATATTCGGGACGCCAGCCGGGGCTGTCCGGCAGCCGCCGCGCCCAGACGCGCAGGTCCCTGGCGATCTCGGCCACTTCGTCGGACCAGACTCGCTCGATCGCCGGCGCCAGCGCTTCGTGATACCGCGCCGAGACCCGTTCGAGGACGGCGTCGAGGAGGGCAAGCGCGGCGTCGAGGTTTGCCGGAAGGAGCGGCAGCCGCGCGTC
Organism: Acidobacteriota bacterium; assembly: GCA_043735365.1. Taxonomy (GTDB): domain Bacteria; phylum Acidobacteriota; class Vicinamibacteria; order Vicinamibacterales; family 2-12-FULL-66-21; genus JALZOC01. Next base: position 20,298 of record JAYTEJ010000110.1, on the reverse strand, counting down.
CCGCTGGAGTGAACGGAAGAACTCGGCCTGGGCTTCGTGGAACAGCGCGCCCCGTGTCAGCGGGTCGAGTTTCTGCAACGGCTCGGGATCCTCGGACGGTTCGAGGCGATGGATGGCCGAGAGCAGGAACTGGTACGGGCAGCTCGAGAACTTCTGCAGCGCCGACAGCGAATAGGGCCTGGCGCGGAGCCGCTGCGCGGCCAGCAGTGGCGCGGTGCGCGCGGTGGGGCGGGTAATGCCGTCGAAGGGAGTCCACGACGAGCGGGCCCGGGACCAGCGCGCCGACACCGACCGGCGCAGGCAGTCGTTGAGCCGGAGCAGGTAGTGGGCGTGGCCGCGGACGGCCGCGGGCACGTCGGCCGAGAGCAGCGTCCGGAGCACCGACAGATCGTGCTCCTGGTCGTCGATGGCCCGCGCCGGATCGGCCGGAGCCGGCCAGCCGAGCCCGGCGCCGCCTTCGCTGACTGCCTGCTCCTGCAGCGCTTCGTGATTGGGCACCCGGCCGGTGACGGCGCGCATGACGTCGAGGGCGTAGAACGACGGCACCCGCGGCCGCGACTCGGCCATCTCGAGCCGCGGATACGAAAGCCAGAGACGGTCGGTCGCGGCCCCGACCGCCAGCCGCAGCATCACCCGCTCGTTGCGGCCGCGATCCTCCTGCAGGGCCAGGCCCGCCGAGAGCGGGACGCGCATCTCCTCGTCGAGGAGCATCGGATCCTCGTGCGGCTTGCGCGGGAACATCCGCTCGGCCAGGCCGGCGACGAAAACCACGCGGAACGTCCGGCCGCGCGCCTGCTGCGGGCCGGCGACGAAGACGCGCCCGTAGCGATGGGCCGGAGGCTCGCGCTCGAGCAGCAGCAGCCGCTCGGCAATCACGTCGCGCGCCTCTTCGAGGCCGACCGGACCGATGTCGCTCATCGGCCGAAGCCCGGCGACCACATGAAGGACGCGCTCCGGCTGCCTCAGTATTTGCGGCGCCAGCGCCGCGAAGCGGTCGAGCCAGCCGCCCCAGGTGTCGGCCGCGGGCCAGGCCGCCAGCCGATCGACGACCGGCAGCGCAAACGATCGCAGGTGGCCGAGGTTGCGCAGATCGCGCTCGAGCCGGCGGACACGCGGCGAGGCCGGGTCTTCGCGCGCCTCTTCCTGCATTCGCAGCCGGAACTCCTGCGCGAGGCCGTCGAGGCGGCGGTGCCAGCGCGCCGGGTCGCCGCCAATCACCGCCGATTCGACCAGCAGCGTCTCCCACTTCCACGGCGTCCGCAGCGAGCCGTCAACGACGGCGCGCTCCTCGGCGCCATCGACGACGGGGCTGCCAGGCACGTCGGCGTCCGCCTCACCCGTCTCGACGGTCTCCCGCGTCGCGCGTTCGCTCACCGGCCCCAGCATCTCGTCGTCCGGCACCACGAAGGCCGGCGCCGGCGCGGCGGCATCCGGTACCTGCGCGAGCGAAAGATATTCCGCGAACCGCCGGGCCGAGAGCTTTTCGCAGGCGCAGGCCAGCAGGGCCACGAACGCACGTCCCGCCGGATGCGGACGGACGGTGCCGCGATCGAACCAGGCCGGGATCCCCGCCCGCGTGAACGCGTGCTCGAGCAGCCCGGCGTAGTGCGCGGGCGATCGGACGAAGACCGCGATCTCGTCGAAGGGGACGCCGGCGGCGGCTTCCTCGAGCACGCGCCGCGCGATCTCGACCGCTTCCCGCCCTTCGCCGGGCGCCGAGAAGATGCGCAGCTCCCCCGTCGGCTCGCGCAGCGGCGGCTGGGTGCGCGCGAACAGATAGCGCCGCAGCGCGGTGAGATCGGACGAGGCCTGCGCGGTATCGGCCGACGCGTCGAGCACTTCGGCGATGAGGCCGATGGACTCGAGACGCCTGAGTGCCTGGAGGTCGCCGAACGGCACGGTGATGAGGACCGCCGGCGACGACTCGATCAGCGCCTGGATGAACTCGAACTCCGTGGGGGACTCCATCGGCACGTCGAGCAGCAGCAGCGGCGGCGCCGCGGCGCCGCGCTTCCGTCCCGCCCGCTCGCGCCGCAGCACCGCGGTCGCGGTGTGGAACAGCGCCGCGCGGTCGGCCACCGCGGCGGCGGCGAACTCCTGCTCGAAGCGATCGAGCAGCGCCGAAAGATCGGATCCACCGAGCGGCAGCGCCGCCAGCGCCGCCGCCGGCACCTGCGCGAGGCGCAGCTCCTGCAGCGTGCGCGCCAGCGCGCGGGGAAAGCCCGGCGTCGAGGCCACGGGAGCGAAGTAGCTGAGCGCGCCGCCGCGCTTCGCCTCGAAGGCCGCGCGTGCGGCGACCGCTTCCGCGGCCAGTCCGGCCGCAGGGGTCACCCCCTGGTCCGCAAGATCGGCGATTGCCAGGCGGGCGGCCAGCTGGGTGAGGCTGAATCGGTGCACGCCGATGGTCGCGCCGGCCTCGCGCGCGACCGACCGGGCCAGATCGTCGACGGCACCGCGGGAGGCGCCCACCAGATGGATCGCCCCGGCGCCGCCGTGCGCGCGCAGGAAGGCACGCGCTTCGGCGAGCCGCAGCGCGGTGGCGGCAGATTCGACGAGACGGATGGCGGCAGGGATGGATGAAGGGGACGTCTTGCGCGCGGCCACGGGCTGCTCCTCCCGGACGCCGTGCCGGGTCACCGTAAACAGCCGCGCCACGCGGCCGTCGCCAGAAACAATACTTCAGATCGATTCAGCGCGCAGCGGCCAGCTGCAGCAGCGCCCAGGCCTTCAGCGGCTTGGGAGGCTCGAACCCGTCCGGACGATTCATGCCGCCGCCGCGCCCCATTCCACCACCGCGGCCCATGCCACCGTCGCGGCCCATCCCGCCACCGCCGCCGAACCCGCCCATGCCTCGTCCCTCACGCTGAGGCCGCTCCCGTTTGAGGGTCTCGAGGCCGATGCCGATCAGGGCGCCACTTTTTGTGCCGAGGACATAGGGGGAAGCATCGTCGCGCCCGAGCGGCACCTTGAGCTCGTAGACCAGCGCGCCCTCCACCTGCCCGACCTTCACCGACACGCCCGAGACGCGGTCCGCCACGAAGCTGTGGGCATCTTTTCCAGGCCCGAGCAGCTCGAGACGATTGGGGGGATCGAGCGGGGCGGTCCGCGCCGGCGAATCCGCCGGGTCGCTCGCACCCGAGGGGTCGGCACGCCGGAAGCCGCGCCCCCGCCCGGGCATGTCGCCGCCGGCCATGCCCACGGGAAACTTGATCCCGAAAGCCTTCTTCTCGCCGCCGCGCGGGTCGAACCAGACAATCAGGCCCTGGCCCATGATCTGGGCGCGCAGCGTCGCGTCGCGGGTGCTGAGCACCAGGTAGAGGAACCTGCCGTCGTTGACCGCCGCGGTCGTCAGCCGCTGATGCTCGTCGATCGGTACCAGCGGTCCGGCCCACTCGCCGTCGTCTCCGTCGACCACGATCTCGCGATCCTTCCAGTGGCTGTCGATGCGTTCCTTGCGGCTCCCCGCGGCCATCGCCACCGGGGCGATCAGCGCCAGACCCAGAACGAATCGACCGCACGCCTTCATGCCTGACATCCCGACCTCCGCACCGCGCTCACGGCGGCTGTGACGACTAAGGGCGGCCGCCGGGCTCAGAACGGCGGGCGGCCGCGCCGGCCGCGCGGCTGCTGCTCGAGCCAGCGGTCGAACTTGACCTGCTGTTCCGGCGTCAGCACCTTACGGACGTCGGCCTGCAGGGCGCGCTGCTCCTCTTCGGCCCGCACCGCCAGGTCGCGCTGCATCGCCTCGAGCTGCGGGCGGCGGGCGTCGAAGATCGACTGGACGCGCTGTTTCTGATCGTCGGTCAGCTGCAGCTCGCGATCGAGCCGCTCGATGAGCAGCCGAGGCCCGCGCGGGCCCGGCCCGCCGCGGCCGCCCGCCGGTCCGTTGAAGACGCCGGCACCGGCGAACGCGGGCGGGCCCATGCGGCGGCCGAGCATCAGGCCCAGGGCCAGGCCGAGGCAGAAGACGGCCAGGATGAAGAGAGAGAACCAGACGCGCGTCCGGTTAGCGGCCATCGCGCCCTGCGAGCGGGGCGGCCGTGCCCACCAGGATCGACTCGATCAGGACGTCGCCGGTCGAGGACTGCAGGAAGACGGCGGCCTGGCCGGCGCCGGCGTTGGCCTCCGTCCACGACGCGAACGTCTCGGGCGTCGGTGCCGTCTCGGATACCACCGCGGGCGGGGTCGCCGGCGCCGCGATCCCCGTCCACGCGGCGAACACCAGCGCCGCGGCGAGCGGCGCGAGTGTCGCCGTCCACACCCGCCAGTTGGCCAGCCCCAGCACGCCTTGCGGCTCGGCATCGAGCCGCACCGCCAGCCGGGCCGCGAAGCCCGGCCGCAGCGCGTCCGGCGGGCGCGACCGCAGCGCACGCGTGATCGCCTGCTGCTCGCCGAGCGCGGCGCGGCAGCCGGCGCACGCGGCGAGGTGGAGCTCGAGCTCCTGCCTCGCGCCCACCGCCAGCGTCAGCGGGTGGTCCGCGTAGCGTCCGATCAACGGTTCAGCGGCGGCGCAGGTCATCACGGCGGTTCACTTCCTTCGCATCGTCTCGAGCAGCGGCCGGAGCCGCTGGCGCGCACGAAAAATGCGCGACTCGACCGTGCCGATCGGAACCCCCAGCACGTCCGCGATCTCGCGGTATTCCAGCCCCTGGACGTCCCGCAGCACCACGGCGGCCCTTAGCTCCTCGGGCAGCGCCGCCAGCGCGCGATCGATCGCCTGCCGCAGCACCAGCGAGGCCTCCACCCCCTCGTCCGCGAAGGCGCGGTCGAGCGGGTCCGACGCCGGATCCTGGCGCGCAGGCGACCAGAACAACAACCGCGACCGTGCCTGCTTCACCCGGTGCGAGCGAACCACGTTGATCGCGATGCCAAAGATCCAGGTCCGAAAGGTGCTGTCCGAGCGGAACCCACCGATGCTCCGCCAGGCACGGACGAAGGCCTCCTGCACGAGGTCGTCGGCATCGGCGTCGGCCGCCCCCATCGCCCGGATCAGGTTGAGCACCGGGCCCTGATACCGGAGCACCAGTTCATCGAAGGCCTCCCGGCCTCCGTCCGCCGCGGCGTCAACGAGGCTGCGGTCGGCATCCACTGGCGGGTCTCGCTGTTGTCGTCCTGACCATTAGACCGGAAGCGTCTTCAGTTTATTCCCAAGCACCCGGGTCTATTTCCGGGTCGAGCAGCGGTTGGCCACAATCGGCACTGCCCGGGAATAACCGCGCCGGGGCGCAAGTCTAAGTGTGTGTCAGGAGGACATTGTCATGAAACGCACATTATTGGCGTCCGCGTCGGCCCTGGTACTGGCTGCCGCGTTCGCGATTCCAGTCATCGCTCAACCGCCCCAGGGCCCGCGGGGTCCGGGGGGGCCCGGCGGATTCGGCGGACGGGGTGGTCCATTCCCGATGCTGCGGGCGCTGGATCTGACCGAGGCCCAGCGGGCCCAGATCCAGACGATCGCGCAGCAGCAGCGACAGGACGGGGCGGAGTCCCCGCAGCGCAAACTGGGAGAGCTGGAGAAGCAGCTCCATCTGGCGATTCTGGCGGAGTCGCCGGATACGCAGAAAATCGACGAACTGAAGACGGCGGTCGCCGCCGCAGCCGGCGAGGCGCTGACGACTCGGATCGAGATCGAAACCCGGATCGCGCAGGTGCTGACGCCGGAACAGCGGGCCACGGCGCGCGACGCGCTGGCCAAGGCTGCTCCCCCGGCGGGGCGGCCGGGCGGCCGGCGGGGCCGCGGGCTCTAGAAACTCGCCTGAGCCGGGCGACCGACACTGCACAGGGGGCGTGCGCAAGCGCGCCCCCTTCTCTTTTTCAAACGCGGTCTTGCCAGGCGCGCTCTTGTCAGGCGCGGCGCCGACCGGTCGTGGCCAGATATTCGAGCATCTGCCGCCGGTGCGCGAGGGCCTGCTCGGTCAGCGGCCGGGCTGCCGGCCGGCCTGCGGCTTCGAACGGCAGCGACCGCTGGGCCCAGGCTTCACGCCGGGCCCGGGTGCGGTCCATGCCGATGCGAAAGCACTCGAAGCAGAGCGTCGCCCCGTGCGTGTGGGTGCAGCGAGCCATGGTTACGCCCCCTCCCCGGCGCGCTCGCTCGCCTCGATGAGGTCGAGCACGCGCCGCGCCGTGATCTGTGCCTGCCGGCGGCGCCCTTCGAGCACCTTGTATTTGTCCGGCCCCCGCAGAAGGCCTCCGGACCCCGCCAGCCGCAGGCCGCTCCGACCCTGGGCGAACACCGGCGCCGTTGTCGTGATCTCCCCGAAATCCAGTGACCGTGCGAGTGTGCCGTCGAACCGCGACATGTCGTCTCCTCTGCGGCCCGGCTGGCCCGGGCATCCCGACAGGAGCGAAGCCTCCCGCCGCTGGCGACAGTGTAGGAGAGGGGTGTGACAGGTTAGGTCAGGGGCTGAATACAGGTTCCGGGTTCCGGGTTCGGGGTTCGGGGTTCGGGGTTCGATGCGTGGCGCCGCTGAGAGCCACCGGGCCCTTGTTCCCGCCCGAACTCTCCAAGGCTGTTATATTTGCCGGGAATGGGCAATCCGCTCCGGTGGCGGGGGCACGAGGTGTCGCGACTCGAGGCCTTCAGCGACACGGTCTTCGCTTTTGCGCTGACGCTGCTGGTGGTCGCCCTCGAGGTGCCGCGAGAATACGACAAGCTCATCGATCTCCTGATGGGCTTTCCGGCGTTCGCCTGCGGCTTCCGGCTGCTGGTCTGGATGCCCTGACCCATGCGGAATGCCGAAGTCATCCGGCAGTGGACCATCCTCCGCGACCTCGAGGCGTCGCGCCGCGTCACCATCGACGAACTGGCGGAGCGCACCGGCGTCTCCACCCGCACTATCCGCCGCGACCTCGAGGCGCTGCAGGCCGCCGGCTTCCCGCTCTTCGACGAAATCCACGACGGCCGCAAGTACTGGACGCTCGAACAGCGCGCCTTCCGCCGCCTCGACGACACCGGCTTCACGCTGGCGGAGATGACCGCCCTCTACTTCTCGCGGTCGCTGGTCGAATGTCTCGCCGCCACCCCCTTCCAGCGCGACGTCCGCAGCGCCTTCGACAAGCTCGCCGCCGCTCTCACCCCGGGCATGCGGCAGCTGCTCGATCGCCTGCCGCTCGTCATGCAGGCCAAGGCGGAGCCGGGCGGCCAGGCGCAGATGGACGATCCCGCCACCCCGGCCACCGCCTCCCGGCAGTCGGCGCCGCGCAGCGCCCGGGTCGCGCAGCTGCTCGACGCCACGCTCCATCACCGCCGCATCTCGATGCGCTACCACTCGTTCTCCAGCAACCGCGAGAAGGACTACCTGCTCGAGCCCTACCGCCTTGTCTTCGCGCAGGGCGGCCTCTACCTCGTCGCCTTCGTCCCCGACTACGCCCAGATCCGCACCTTCTCGATCGAGCGCATCGTCTCGCTCTCGCTGACGGAAGAGCGCTTCGAGCCGATGGACCTGCCGGACGATGCCTTCGCGCATTCGCTCGGCGTCAACGAGGGCCCGCCGGAGCGGATCGAGATCGTCTTCGAGCCGCGCATCGCCCGTTATGTAAAGGAGCGGACGTGGCACCCGTCGCAGCAGTCCGCCGAGGCCTCCGACGGATCGCTGACGATGACGCTGAACGTCTGCAACGATTGGGCGCTACGCAGCTGGATCTTGGGGTTCGGGCCGCTGGCGCGGGTTACGTTTCCGCCCGAGCTGGCATCGCAGATCCTCGACGAGATCGACAGGACCCGCTCGCATTACGTCCCCGGACTGGATTTCGAGCTGCCGCCGGGAGAGTGACTTCCGGGTTCTGCCGGGCGCTACGATGTTCGGCGGGGTTTCTGCGGGCTTCGGCGGGGTTCTACCAGGTTCGTCTGTAGAACCCCGGAGAACCGTGTCACGGCGTTCGAACCGGTCTCCGAATGTTGGATGCCGGCCAGTGTGAACCGTTGAAGGCGGCGGTGCACGGCGTCCTTCTCGCGGTCGTCGCCCTCTGCGCGGCCTACAACACCGCCGCCTGGCTCAAACGACGCCAGCCCCGCCTGGCGATCAACGCGGTCGTCTCAGGCGCCGCCGTCTGGTGGGACCGGTCACACGTGATCCATCATCTCGCCGACCGCGCGAGAGTTCCGGCACTATCGACCGAAAGCGGCGACCCGATTCCTGGCGCTGGCACCCAGCCCAGGACGCGGACTGACGCATTCGCCTCCTTTTTCGGACGACAGACACGCCGCGCACCAGCTGACGCGTCGCGCGGGATCCTGCATGCGGGCAGCTTACCGCACGCCGGCGGTGAGGCCGGCGGGACACCTCGTGGAGTTCCTCGAGCGGTGCGGAATCGACGTGCGAATCTGCATCGTCCCGCGCGCTCGAGCGCCGCAGATTCTGCGACGACATGCGCCCTCCGCGTCGTTTTTCCTCAATGAAACCCTCGCAGACGAATTGGCCGGCGCCGTGCAGCCCACGATGGGGTAAAGGGACGATGGTAGGATGGGGCGCGATGGGGTTGAGCGAGCTCGAGGGAGACATGGATCGGCAGTTCGAGGGCGTTGCTCGGCAGTTCGAGGCTGTCGACCGGCGCTTCGAGGAGACGCTCGCGCTCATTGCGTCGCAAGAGGAGAAGACGCGCCAATATATCCGCGAGGAAGCGGAGAGCATGCGCCGCGACATGCTCGAGGCGGCTGAGAGCACACGCCGCTACATGCTCGAGGCGGGTGAGAGCATGCGCCGCGACATGCTCGAGGAGAGTGAGAGCACACGCCGCTACATGCTCGAGGAGAGTGAACGCACGCGCCGGCATTTCGACATCGTGGTCGAGCAGGTCAGGTCCGAGAGAAACCTGGTGCTCGACAAGGCCATCGCGGCCGACGAGCGCACGGGGCGTCTGACGGCCACCAATGCCGCCGACCACGTGGGCTTCCAGGCGCGGCTCGACGATCACGAGCTCCGATTGAGCGGTCTCGAGCGGAAGGACGAATCGTAGAAGGGACCGCCTGCACGAGAGTGCCACGATGGCAAGGTGTGCAGGCGTAGAGATGCCCGGGACGCGGCCGCTCGGGGGCGACCTGGAGCGACTGGACGCGTTCGCGGATGATCTGCTGCTCCCGGCACTCCACTCAGTAGTTCAGCCAGTAGGCCCACTTGACGAGGAAGATGTTGCGCGCCGGCGACGAGAAGATGCCGCCGAAGTCGCGGGAGAAATCGAAGCTGCCGCGATCGATGGTGCGCTCGCGCCCCTGCTGCCAGACCACGAACAGCGTCGAGCCAGGCTTGTATTCCCAGCGCAGCACGTTGGTGGTGCGGAACGACCGGTAATTGAAGTCAGGATTACCGGAGTACGGCGCCGGTGCATAGCGCCGCGTATAGTCGGCCGCGCGGCCGTCGACAAGCTGCTTGAAGCCCGAGTACTCCCCAGCCGAAACGAACGGTTCGGCGTAAATCTGCACCGACAGCGTCGGCGTGACGGTGTAGTTGACGCGGGTGCGGATGCCGGCCGTCCGCTGACGGAGGGCGCCGAAGATGTAGCGCCCGTCGCGTTTCTCGATCCACTGCGACTGGTCGTCGTTTCTCGTGAAGCCCAGGCCGCCGCTGATCTTCAGGAACGACGACGGCCGGAAGGACAATGACGGATTGACGTCGAGCGTCGACGACCCCTTGCCGTCGGCCGAGACGAAGCCGAAGAACTGACCGGAGACGGCGGGCCGCTCGTCGCTTTGGACGTAGCCCCACACCGATCGCTGCGGATTGGTGGAGACGCCGGGCCCTCCCCTCGTGCCGCGGTCGTCGAACGCCCGCGGGTTCAAGTTGCCGCCCATGCCGGTGCTCCAGTTGTTGATGAAGACCGCGTGGGCGTTGACGTTGATGCCCGAGCGCAGACGATCGCCGTCGGCGTTCCAGCCGGCCCAGTGATTGAGGTTGTAGCGGAAGCTGCGCAGGTATTTCGACGGCGTCTCGTAGCGCACCTGCACCCAGTTCACGATCGAGCGCTCGTCGGCGCGCCGCATGAAGCCGAGATCGTTGATCTCGAAGCCCGGACTGCTGAGCGAGACGGTGCTCCTGAAGCGGACCCGCTCGCCGCCGATTTTCGATACCGAGGCGGATCCGCCGTAGCCGTTGAGCGCGGTCCGGGTCGGGTCGTAGGTCAATGTGGTCGAATCGGGACGCTGGAAGCTGTGGACGTTGCTGCGCTGGAGCAGGTCGATCGCCTCGGCGTCGCCGCGGACGCTGCTGCCGGCCCACTGCCCCTGGAACGCATACTTGCGGCGGATGCGGAGATCCCAGTCGAGCTGACCGGTATAGGCCTGTCCGGGCAGGAAGCGGGTCGCGGCGTCGAGGGCGCGGTTGGTCGAGGTCAGCATGAAGCCGATCGCCGACTGGTTGGTGAACTCGCGGCGCGCGCGGATGACGCTGTAGCCGGTCATCGGCTCGACCGTCTGCCGGGAGCGCAGCGGGCCGCTGGCAATGAGAGCGTCCTCCCGGCCGGTCACCGCGGTGAGGGCGCCGACCGAGAAGGCGCCGATTTTTCCGGTCAGCTTGGCGGCCCCGAGGATCGTGCTCTGCGACGGCGCGGAGGCGTAGCCGCCGTCGGGGACGTCGGCGCTGCCGCGCGGGGACCGCCCGATGCGGCGGGAGTAGAAGAGGCCGCCGCCGCAGCCCTCGTCGCAGTTCGCCTCGGTCTGGAAGATGCCGGAGCCCTCCACGAAGAACGGCCGGCGCTCGGAGAAGAACGATTCGAACGCGGTCAGATTGACTTCCGCAGGGTCTGCTTCGACCTGGCCGAAGTCGGGATTGATCGTGGCAGTCAGCGTCAGGCTCGGCCGGACCGCGTACTTGAGATCGACGCCGGCAGAGCCGGTCGGGTCGGTGGCCTTCGACAGGGGATTGCCGCTCTCCACCGGATGCGTCGTCAGGTTGCCGACCACGTAGGGCACGACTTCGAGCCGCTTGGGAGAGTTGTCGAGACGCAGGCCGGTGAGATCGCCGAAGGAGGAGACATAGCCGCTGGCGCTGCGGGCGAGCAGCGGCCAGGAGGACACTTCGTTCAGCCGGCCGATCTTGCGGACAATCGCCAGCCCGAAGGTCGCCGACTTGGACGGTTTGTAGCGGAGCTGGGAGAAGGGAATGCGGAACTCGGCGCGCCAGCCCTTCGGCCCGCGCGAGACAGCCACGTCCCAGACCGCGTCCCAGCCCTGGTCGTTGTTGGTATCGTTGAACCAGTAGGCGTCCTGCTTGACGCCGGCGGGGTTGACCGAGAATTCGTAGCCGGAGCGCCGATCGTGGAAGGAGTCGACGATGATGCCGATCCAGTCGGACGGCGATTCCTCGTCGCGCCGGGTGCGGATGCCGACAATCCGATCCGGCTCCGGGTCGAATGCCTGAACCGCGATGTAGAGCGCGGTGGCGTCGTAGGCCACGCGGGCCTCGGTTTCGAACGAGGCCGCCGCCCCTTCCTTGGGGATGCGCTGCACGAACCCGGTGACCGGCTCGGCCGTCTGCCAGACGGCCTCGGTCAGGTCGCCGTCGAGACGGACCGCGGTGGCTGCCGGCACCGGGGTGGCGGCGATGGCCGGCACCGCCGCCGGGCCGGAACGCGCCTCTGCCGCGGCACTACAGAGGAGCACGAGCAGACACAACCGGGAGCCGGCGTGGCGTCGCATGGACTCTGCCTTAGACGGAATGCTCATCGAATTGGTTGGCGCGTGACGGCGCCGTCGCGAGCGAGCTTCGCACGGGGGTAGAGACGGGAATCGAGCGGCAACGGTTCGGAGAAACGGTCCTAGCGGGCCCGGATCCGGAAGAAATAGCGGAAGAGCTCCCGATCGGCCTCAGGGCGCCCGGGATCCAGCAGGGCGAGCACGTAATCGTCGGGCATGAGGCGGGTGGCCGGAACGGCGACCGTCCAGCCCTGGCGGCCATCTGCTCCCCGTCCTTCGCCGCGCCAGACCTCCGCCCCGTCGACGGTCTGGACCACGGCCAGCGGCCTCGGCACGCCCGTGCCGGTGCCGACGGCCTCCAGATCCAGACGCAGAGTCGCGGTCCCCGGCGGAAGGATCAGCGCCGGGGTCGCGCCGGGCCCGCGCGGGTTGAGGGGTGAGAGCGCCAGCGCCAAAATGCTGGGGGCTGCCTGGGGCGGCGGTGCCGGCAGCGGCGGACGATCGGCGCCGGTGGCCACCCGTGAAGGCTCCGGGCCCGCTGCGGTGCGGGGGCCGAACGGCCGCATCCACCAGCCGGCGGCCGCGAGGATCAGCAGCGACGCCGCGACCGCGATATAGGGCGTCCATCGGGTGCGCAGCGATGCCGGGGCCGCGGCGGCCGACGCGGCCATCAGTCGTCTCGTCGTGTCGAGGCGGTGCTGCCGGGCGGGGGTGGTGAGACAGGTCTGCTCGAAGCGCACTCGCGTCCCGGCATCGAGCTTCCCGGCCAGGTAGGCCTCGATCAGATCCTGTTCGGTCGCGTCCAGCCGCTCGAGGGCCGCGGGGTCGGCGAAGTAGCTCCCCTCTATCTCCTCCCGACGATCGGCGGCCACTCCGTCGAGCAGGTACGAGCGCAGGTCGTCAGACATTCTCATATCACTCGTGAGAGTCGCGCGCGGATGCAGGCTTCCAGCCGCTCCCGCAGCCTCTGGACGCGGCTGCGGAGGGCATTGTCGGACAATCCTCGCGCGGCCGCCAGCCGGCGGCGGTTCGCGATCCGGCCCGCACCCTGCCTCTCGTAGTACTCCAGCAGCAGATGCCGTGACTCGGGTGCGATCGTCGCCAGGCATCGCTCGAACGACGCCTGCCGCGGATCGTCACCGGGGCGGTCCGGCGGCGCGTCCGGGCGCACGGTGAGGACATCGACTGACGCAGTCTTGGGCAGACGCCGCCGTTCGAGCAGCACCAGCCGTGCGATCCCGTAGGCGTCCTGGCGGACATTGTCGATCGCGGTTCGCGCTTCGAGGCGCCTGGCAAGCCGATCGATGGCGATGTCGGCGCAGTCGTCCGGATCCACCGCACCGCGGTTCTCGAAGAACCGGAGCAACGCCCGTCGGAGATGTTCGTATTCCTTCGCCGCCTCGTCGCGGTCCGAGTGCAGCCGACCGAGGAGACGCTCGAGCCCCTCGCTCGTGATCGCGCGGTCTCCACCGCTCCCGCGCGGGGTGCGAGGCATCGGCGGGATTGTATCAACGCCAGTCTCCGTTGAGGACCCAGCCGGCCCAGTGCGGACCGCGGACATGCCGTTATACACCCTGCGCAACATCGCCACCGGAGACGTGCGGCAGACGACCGATCCCGGCCGCGCCATGATCACGGGCAAATGGAAGGATGTGGGCCGCTTCAAGGGACCGGTGCTGCGGGGGCTGGCGTCGCGGGCGCCCTACTTCCACAACGGCTTTGCGGCGGGGCTCGCCGATGTGGTGAATTTCTACGACAACAGGTTCGGCATGGCGCTGACCGCGTCCGAAAAAGCGGACTTGGTGGCGTTTCTCAGCGCGCTCTGACTCGCCGGCGCCGCGACGGCGCAGAGCGGGCGGGTGCGGCGGGAGCGCCAGGCGAGCGTCACCGCGACGTGACAGGGCCGGCACAGCAGCCGGTAGTTGTCGAGGCCGCACTCGCCGCCGCCGTCGGCGACGGGGACGATATGGTCCGCCTCCCAACGGGGTCGGGCAGCGCGCCAGGCCCTGCGGGCGGCGCGGTCGGCGGCCGGCGGCTTCGACCGCGTCCACTCGCGGTGTGCCTTGACCACATTGTCGCCGCAGATCTGGCAGGTACCTTTATCGCGTTTCTTGATCTGCTGCCGCACGTACCAAGGGCTGCTGCGGATCTTCCATTCGTGCACGCAGGCATCGCCGCAGAAGGTCCGCCGCGGCGGCGTAACCACGCCGCGGCACCAGCGGCAGACTGGCTCCCCCACTTCGTTGCGGTCGGGCTTGCCCCACTGATCAGGAGTAACCACACGCGCGCGCCGAGTGCTCATTGAGAACGGTGTATCGGCGGGAAGGGGGACGGACGGTAGCAGCTTCCAGCTGCCAGCTTCCGGCTTCCGGCTTCCAACACTCGTTGGCCCCGTTGCCGATTCCACTGGCGGGCAGGAAGCGGGAAACTGGTCGCTGGTCACTCCCTGTCAGACCGCCGTCAGTAGCGACAGCGCGAAGCGCGCGTTTGGATCGATCCACTGGTCGCGGACGGCGAAGCCGGTCTCGGCCGCCATCTGCTCGAGCTGTTCCGGAGTGTACTTGTAGGAGCTCTCGGTCCAGATGCGCTCCCCCGGCTCGAACGACGCCGTCACGTGCGCGCCGTCGATGGCCACGGTCTGCGCCACGCGGCTGACGAGATGCATCTCGATGCGCTGCTCGACGGCGTTCCAGGCCGCCAGATGGTCGAACGCCGCGAGATCGAAGTGGCCGCCGAGCTCGCGGTTGATGCGTACCAGCAGGTTCTTGTTGAAGGCGGCGGTAACGCCGAGCGGATCGTCATAGGCCAGCTGCAGATCGCGCTGCGGCTTGCTGAGATCGGCGCCGAGCAGCAGCAGGTCGGCGGGCTGCAGCGCCAGCCGGATGCGGCGGAGGAAGGCCAGCGCCGCCGGCGCATCGAAGTTGCCGATGTTGGAGCCGAGCAACAGCACCATCATCGGCTCGTTGCCGGCGCGCGCCGCGGCCGCGCGGCGCAGCCCGACCTCGTAGGTCGACTGATGCCCGACCACGGAAAAATGCCGGAACCCGGTCAGGCGCTGCTCGGTCTGCTCGAGCGCCTGGGATGAAATATCGATCAGATGCACGCGGGCGGAACGGCCCGCCGCCTGCAGCGCCTCGGCCAGCACCAGCAGCTTCTCGCCGCTGCCGCAGCCCAGCTCCACCAGCATCCCCCCGTCGTCCTCCCCCAGCGCCTCGACCACCTGCGGCGCGTACGCCTCGAGCAGCGCGCTCTCCGCCCGGGTGATGCGGTACCACGGCAGCCGGCAGATAGCTTCGAACAGGCTCGACCCCAGCGCGTCGTAGAGGTACTTGGACTGCAGCTGCTTGGACGGCAACTGGAGATCGCGGCGCACATCCGACGCGAATTCCGCGAGGAGACTGGGGGATGTGGTGATCATCGGATGGGTTCCACGGGAACAGGTTCCACGGGGCTCCGCAGGGTTCTACGGGGTTCCGCGGGGTTCGGGTTCCGCGGGGCTCGCGTTCCGCGGGGTTCGCGTTCCGCGGGGTTCTACCAGGTGCCGCAATGTCCCGGTGGCGGCGCGGAGGTAGTGGGCTCGCATGGGCTAGCGGGACACCGTGCGGAAGGTGGCATAGACGTATGGATAATTCGAGCGGAACCAGTTCCGGAAGCTGCGGCGGAGGAGCTCGGCGGCGGTGGCCGGGGATCCTCCCTTCATGACGAAGTGCCGGCCGTCGAAGAAATCGGCGGAGTATTCAGGATACGACGCCATCGGCTCGAAGCCATCGAAGGGGCCGAAGACGGTGGACGTCCATTCCCAGCCGTTGCCCACCAGGTCGTGCACGCCCCAGGCGCTGCGGCCGGCCGGGCGCGCGCCGACCGGCACGGGCTCCCATGCGTGGAAGTCGAAATTGCCGCGCGTCGCGTCCGGTGCCTCCTCGCCCCATGGGTACGACCGTTCGCCGCCGCCGGGGGTGCCGTACGCAGCACGGTGGAACTCCGCCTCGGTCGGCAGGCGGCGGCCCTGCCACCGCGCATAGGCGGCAGCCTCCGCCTGGCTCACGTACACCGGCCACGAGTCGGGCAGCGGAATCGGCTCGAACATGCCGCGCCAGAGCCAGGCGTTGCCCTCGCGGATCCAGAACGCCGGGTGCTGGACGCGCTCGTCCTGCACCCAACGCCAGTCCTCGTCCGCCCACAGACGCGCGTCACGGTAGCCGCCGGCGTCGAGAAAGGCCTGAAACTCGCCGTTGGTGATGTCGTAGCGATCGATGTCGAAGCCAGGCACGTCAACGGTGTGCGCCTCGAACTCGTTGTCCCATCCAAAGGTGGCCGACTGCTTGGGCGCTCCCAGGGTCGCGCGGCCCGAGGGAATGGACACGCGATCGTGGCCGGCCGCGGACACCGCGGGCTCGGTCTCGTAGCGCACGCCCGCCGACTTGCGCTTCTGATCCCACGGCAACCGATCCCACATATAGAGGAGCGTCTCCTGATGCATCGCCTCGTGCTCGAGCGCGGTGTACAGCCCCTCGGCGCCGCGCATCGCGCGGCGGTCGGCCTCGAGCTCGGCTCGCCCGAGCGCCTCGAGCATGGCGGCGTCGGCACGGTCGGCGAACGTCAGGATGTCCTGCCGCGCGGGCCAGACCGTAGACGTGCCGCTGCGCGGCACCGCCGCTTCCGTACTGTCGGGATCGATGCCGCGCTCGAACAATTTCTCGAGCCGCTCGTCGATGGCCTCCTGCCCGAGGCCGCGCCGCAACAGCGCCAGCACGCTGAAGGCGGGCAGGTGCCCTTCGTAGAAAACGATGGGATTGCGCAGCGCGATCGGCCGCGAGTAGTAGGCGGACGGATCGATCAGATCGAAGATCCCGCGCGAGCGGCTGCGGTTGCGGCGATACCACTCCGAGAGCGACGGGCGATCGACCGCGGCACTATGCGGCATGGCTGCTCCGCTTGCGCGTGGCTGACTTCTTCTTCCCGCTCTTCGCGCTCGTCGCGCGGGACGCCGTCCCGGAGCCGGCCGCCTTCTTCGTGCCGCCGGCGGCCCCTTTCCCCTCGAGGCTGGCGCGCAGCCGCGACATGAGGTCCACGACATCGGCCGACTGCGGCGTCTCCCGCTCCTTGAGCTTCGGCGTGCGCCCTTTGATCTTCCCCTGGATGACCTTCATCAGATTGTCGGTGTATTCATCGGTGTACTTGCCGGGATCCCACTTCACGCTCAGGTTGTCGATGAGCTGGGTCGCCATCGTCAACTCCGCAGGCCGTATCCCCTCGGCGTCGGGGAACCGGTAGTCGCCCAGATCCGCAAGCTCATCAGCAAATCGCATCATTGTCAAAACCATCGCCTTGCCGATCGTTTCGACGGCCGCCAGGTGCTGGGCGTCCCGAAGGATGACCTTGGCGATGCCGATCTTCCCTGATTCGGCAATCGCCTGGCGCAGCAACGCATACGACCGGTCGGCCCCTTTCGCCGGCTGGAGGTAATACGGCGTCTCGAAATACCGCTCGTCGATCTCGTCGGGATCGACGAAATCGAGAATATCGATAGTTTTGGTCTTTTCAATTGCCGCGGTCTTGAAATCGTCCCTGGTGAGGACGACAAAGCGGCCCTTCTCGTATTCGTAGCCCTTGACCAGCTCCTCCCAGCCCACGGCTTTGCCGTCGGTCTGGCAAACACGCTCGTAGCGGATGGGCGCCTCGTCCCTGGCGTGGAGCATCCGGAACTTGGGGCGATGATCGCGCACCGCGCTGTAGAGCTCGATTGGAATATTGACGAGGCCGAACGCAATCGACCCCTTCCACATGGCACGCGGCATCGCACTCCCCCGGGCGAGGTTTTGCAGGAAGCGCGCCAGACAGGACTTATCGCGGGTGCTTCGCGCCGGCAGGGCTCGCGAGCATCACCAGGAACGCGACCCCTGCCGCCAGCAGCCCCGCCATCGCCGGGGTCATGCCGTGCCAGGGCTCGCCGCCGAACCCGAACTCGTGGACGACGACCGTGCCGACGCCGGCGACAATCCCGGCCAGCGCCTCGCGGCTTCCTGCCTTTCTCACTAGCAGACCGCCGACGATCGGGACGAACAGCCCGACGCTCATCAACGTATAGAAGATGCTCAGCGCGGTAATCACGCTGGCCGCGGCGAGCGCGACGGCGACGCCGAGCGCGCCGGCGGCAACGGCGGTGATCCGCGTGATCCGCAGCATCCGCGCGTCGCTCGCGCCAGGGTTCACGAACCGCCGGTAAAAATCCTGCGACAGCGACGTCGTCAGCATGAACAGTACGGCGTCGGCGGCGCTGAGCTCCGCCGAGAACACCGCGGCCAGACCGATCCCGCCGACCACCGCGGGCACGCCGTGCATCAGCACCATCGGCAGCGCCAGCTGGTGCGAGGCCAGCGCCGGAAACTGCACCCGCGCAATCATCCCGAGCAGCACCGGGACCGCCGCATACAGCGCCAGGCAGAGCGCGTTCAGCCCGACTCCGATCCGGACGGTGCGGTCGTCCCGCGCGCCATATATCTTCTGCAGCAGTCCCGGCGAGACGATAAAGGCCGGGGCCAGCAGCGCGAGGTACACCAGACCCGACTCCCCGCCGCTCCACACGTTCCAGTAATCCGGCCGCGGCGACAGCGCCGCCACCCGACCCCACCCGCCCACCCCCGCGAGCGCCAGCGGCAGCGCAAGGGCAAAGCCCGCCAGCTTGACGGTCAGCTGGACGACGTTGACCCACACCGACGTCAGCAGCCCCCCCGCGGTGAAGTAGATGGTGATCAGTACGCCGCCCAGCAGGCAGCCGAGCGCGGGAGCGAGCCCGACGACCACGTGGAGGATGGTGGCGATCGCGATCAGCTGTCCAGCGAGGATGAAGATGGCGCCGACCCACAACAGCGCCGCGATCGCGGTGCGGACTTCGACCCCGAAGCGCAGCTCGAGGAAGTCGCCGACGGTGCGGAGGTCGTGGGTGGCCGCGGCGCGGCGGATGGCCGGGCCCATCCACAGCGCCAGCACCAGCGAGCCGAGCGCCGCCGAGCCGACCCACCAGATCGCCGAGATGCCGTCGCGGTACCCGAGTCCGGCAGCCCCGACCGTGGAGCCGGCGCCGATGTTGGCGGCGAGCAGGGTCGAGAACAGCAGCCCCGGCCCCAGGGCGCGTCCGGCGACGTAGAAGTCCTTCGCCGTGCGCACACGCCGGCCAATCCACAGCCCGAGCGCGATCTGCGCGAGCGAGTAGGCGAGCAGCAGGATCAGGTAGTACATGGCCAGGCCGGGTCAGGGCAACAGCCGACTGTAGCGAAACCCCGGTCGTTTGCCAACCTCACGACCGCGCCCGGCGCAGGCCTTCCGATCCGGATTGGAGTATCGTTCTCTGAGAGGACCACCATGAAGGTATTCACGCCCGCGGCGATGGTCGCGCTCGCGCTGTCGCTGCCCCCGCAGACCGGGCCGGCGGCGACGACCGCTCCGCCGCCAGGGCCGGGAACGCCGGCCGCGGCTTACCCCAAACCCGGTGCCGACAACATGACGCTCACCGCGGTCGAGGGGATCAAGGTGGGCCACTTCACCCTGAGCGAACGGCCGACGGGGTGCACCGTGGTGCTGATCGAGGCCGGGGCCGCGGCCGGCGTCGAGGTCGGCGGCGCCGCGCCCGCGACTCGCGACACCGACCTCCTCGGACCGACGAAGATGGTCGAGCAGATCTTCGGGATTGCCTTTTCGGGCGGCAGCCTCTTCGGCCTGTCCACCGCCGACGGCGTGTTGCGCTACCTCGAGGAAAAGAACATCGGCATCGAGTACGGCAGCCGCCACATCCCGATCGTCCCGGGGGCGTCGATCTTCGACCTCGGCATTGGCGATGCGCGCATCCGCCCGACCGCCGACTGCGGCTACCGCGCCGCGCAGGCCGCGACCGCCGCGCCCGTCACCGAGGGCAGCGTCGGTGCCGGCGCCGGAGCGACGCTCGGGAAGCTCGCGGGCATGTCGCGGGCGATGAAGGGGGGCGTCGGCAGCGCCGCCATCCGCACGCCCGACGGCCTCATCGTCGCCGCGCTGGTCGTCCTCAACCCACTCGGCGACATCGTCGATCCCGACACCGGCCGGATCGTCGCCGGCGTGCGCAACGCGTCCGGCGGCGGGTTCTCCGACGCGCGCCGGTTGATCCGCGGCGGTGCGGCCCGGGTCACTCACGGCGACAACTCCACCATCGGCGTCGTCGCCACCAACGCCAGGCTGACCAAAACCCAGGCTTCCTACCTCGCGCAGCTGACAGACGATGGCTATGCGAGGGCGATCTGGCCGATTCACACGCGCGTGGACGGCGACACGGTGTTTGCCGTCGCCACCGGCACGAGAAGCGGCGAGACCGACATGTTGACGCTGGGGGCGCTGGCGGCCGACGTGATGGCGAGTGCCGTCCTGCGGGCCGCGACCCAGGCGACCGGCCTGCCGAACATCCCGGCCGTGCGGGACCTGGCGCCCGCCGCGGGATCGGTACATCCGTGACCGCGGGGCTCGATCGCCGCGCCTTCCTCCGTGCCGCGGCGGCGCTCGGCGCCGCGCCGCTGCTTGGCGGCGGGCGGGGCGCGGCCGTGCAGGGCGCCCCGGCCATCGTCTCTGCACCCGGATCGCGTCCGGAGATGCCGTGTGGGGTCGCCGCGGAATTAACAATTTCTGCAAGTCACTTCCCGCTGGTAAGA
>JAYTEJ010000109.1:0-10046 GCA_043735365.1 Acidobacteriota bacterium | reverse complement strand
AAGGTCTCCGGGGACGTCCCGCAGGATGTTGGTGAGCTGCAGCGCGACCCCGAGGTCGATGGCGTACTGCCGAGATCGCGGGTCGTCGTAGCCGAAAATCTCGAGGCAGATGAGCCCGACCGCTGACGCGACGCGGATGCAGTACTCGTAGAGCTCGGGAAAGGTCTGGTAGCGGCGCTCGGCCAGATCCATCTCCACCCCTTCGATCAGCGCCTCGAAGGCCGCTCGCGGCAGGCCAAACCGGGCGGCGAACGGCGCCAGTGCCTGCCCCTGCCTCGTCTCGGGACGGCCTCCCTCGAACGCCGCCGCCAGCTCCGATCGCCACCTCTTCAGCTCCTCAGCCGCGGCGCCGCTCCCCTCCGCTTCATCCACCGCATCGTCCACCGCCCGGCAGAAGTCCCACACCGCGACGATGGCCTTCCGCTTGTCGGGCGGGAGAACGAGGAACGAGTAGTAGAAGTTGGTGTCGCGAGCCACTAGCGCGAACGGCTCCCTTCGATGGCGCCCGGTGCCGGGCCGGCGCCGGCGGAACGCCAGCGAATCGCCTGCCAGACCAGCGCTACCGCGTCCGCGCGCCCCAGCGAGGGGCGATCGTTGAAGACGTCGAAGCGGCGGCTTTCGAGCCTGTCGAGGACTCGCGTCGCTCCCAGCCACGTCAGCCGCAGCTGCCATCGGAGCCTGCCCTCGACCCCGTCGCAGACCGGCCGGCCGGCGAGGAAGAGGGCCCGCGTGCGGTCTGCCATCACTCGCAGAACCGACCGCCACTCCGGCGTCATCAGTCCCGCATCGAGGTCGGCGTCCTGTGCCCCGGCCCGGTCTCGCTCGTCCTCCGGAACGTAGAGCCGTCCCCGGCCCCAGTCGATCGCCAGATCCTGCCAGAAGTTGGTCAGCTGCAGGGCAGTGCAGAACGCATCCGACCGCGCATCGAGCGCCGCGCTCTCGTATCCGGCGATGCGCAGCACGATCCGTCCGACCGGGTTGGCGGACCGGCGGCAGTAATCGAGCACTGCACTCCAGGTGGCGTATCGCGTTGTCTCCAGATCCTGGCGGAAGGCATCGAGCAGATCGATGAACAGCGACAGCGGCAGGCGCCGGTCCTCGATGGTGTGATGAAGGGCCTCGAAGATCAGGTCCGCTCCAAGGTGCGCCGGCACCGGCTCGCGGACGTCGCCGGTCAGCCGCGCCTGCCAGGCGTCGAGCAGCCGGCGGCGTTCGGCATCGGCCAGCCCGGGCTCGTCGGCGAAGTCGTCGGCGCGCCGGGCGAAGGCATAGACCGCCGCGACGTGCGGCCGCATTGCCGCAGGCAGCAGCCGCGAGGCCACCGGGAAGTTCTCGTAGTGCTCGCGCGCGAGCTGTTCACAGTAGGCGTAGGCGGCGCGCTTCACCACTCGGTTTCCGCGCGGCCGGCCCGCCGGTTGGCGGCGCGGGCCATGACGAACAGCAGGTCGGAGAGACGGTTCATGTAGGCCAGCAGCACCGGCTCGACCCCCTCACTCCCGAGCCCGGCGATGCTGCGCTCGGCGCGGCGGCAGACCGTTCGCGCCACGTGCAGCGCGGCGCCGGTGCGCGAGCCCCCGGCGAGGATGAAGCGCGTCAGCGGCGGCAGCCCGGTTTCGAGCCGATCTATCCAACCCTCGAGCCTGCTGATATCCTCGTCGGTCACCACCGCCTTGGTAACCCGCCCGGCAATCTTCCGGGCCGGATCCCCGAGGCGGGCGCCGAGACCGAAGAGGTCGCGCTGGAGGCGCTCGACCATCTCGGCCATCGGCGCATCGTTTTCGGCCTCCGACCGGACCAGTCCGAGCCAGGCGTTGAGCTCGTCGACGTCGCCGCAGGCCGACACCCGCGGATCGGACTTGTGGACGCGGGTGCCGTCGAACAGGCCCGTGTCGCCGGCGTCACCGGTCCTGGTGTAGATTTTCACGCTCCGATTATGAGCCGCCGCCCGGCTGTGGACAAACCGGACGGCGCGATGCTCCCGGCGGGCACAGACGACTCGATCCGATGAAAGCAGCCAAAGACAAACGCGCGCGGCGGCCGGCGGCGGCCGCCCGCTCCCTGCCGATCCCCGCCAGCCGCCGCCGCTTCAGGCGCAGGCTGCTCGGCTGGTACCGGCAGCACGGCCGCGATCTGCCGTGGCGCCTCACCCGCGACCCCTACAGCATCCTCGTCTCCGAGGTGATGCTGCAGCAGACGCAGGTGGATCGCGTGCTTCCCAAGTATCACGAGTGGCTCGAGAAATATCCGACCCTCGCCGCGCTCGCGTCGGCGGCGGAGGCGGACGTCTCGGCGACGTGGCGGCCGCTCGGCTACAACGTCCGCCCGCGGCGCCTGCACGCCATCGCCCGCGAATCGGTCGAGCGCTACGGCGGAGAGCTGCCGGGAGACGAAGCCACGCTGCTGTCTTTCAAGGGGATTGGCGAGTACACGGCCGGCGCCGTCCGGAGCTTCGCGTTCGGCCAGCGCGCCGCCATTCTCGACACCAACGTCGCGCGCGTGCTCTTCCGCGTGTTCGTGGGGGAGGGGGATCCCAAGGCGCACGCCATGCGCCGCCATCTCTGGGAGGTCTCGCGCACCGTGCTGCCGATGCGCCACGTCTTCGATTTCAACCAGGCGCTGATGGACTTCGGGGCAACGCTGTGCACCGCCCGGAAGCCCCAGTGTCCGGCCTGCCCGATGCGGTCGGACTGCGCCGCCTATCCGTTCGACGTCAACGCCGGGGGCGGCGCGCCGTGACGGCTCCTGGCGGCCCGCCACTCGTGATCGTGACCGCCGCGGTCGTCGAACAGGACGGCCTGTTTCTCGTTACCCGGCGCCCCGCAGGAACCCACCTCCAAGGCTGCTGGGAATTTCCAGGCGGAAAGTGCGATCCGGGCGAGGCGCTGGATCGCTGCCTGGTGCGCGAAATTCGCGAGGAGCTCGACGCCGCCGCCAACGTCGGCGCCGAGATCTTCTCGATCGCCCACACTTATCCCGACCGCGTCGTCCGCCTGCACTTCTTCCGCTGCGAGCTTGCCGGCGAGCCACGTCCGGCGCTCGGACAGGAGATGCGCTGGGTGCGCCGCGAGGAGCTGGCGCAGCTCGAGTTTCCGCCGGCCGATGCCAAGCTGATCGCCATTCTCAGCCGTACCGCCGGCTGAGCCCGGCCTCAGTGCTTCTTCAGCGTCTCGATGCCTTCGACCGGCCCCAGGCAAGTCGTGCCCTTGTAGGGGACGATGATCGAGTCGGTGCCGAGCGTGGCGGTGCCGGTCAGCTTGATGGCGCAGGAGGTCAGGCCTGGTGCCGTCGCATTGCCGTCCGCCGACCAGGCAATGGCCGAGCTCGAAGTGAACGCTCCCTGCGCGACCCCGGTCAGCTTCAGATCGCCCGGGCAGGTGGCGCTGAACGACCCCTTCGCCGTTGTCCCGGTCTGCTCGGTCACGTCCCACTTGAACGCCGTGCAGGTGCTCGGCGTCGGGATGAGGGAGGAAGCGGAGGCCCAGCTGCCCATCAGGGCGTTGTTGCCGCCGGCAGAAGGGGAGGTCGGCGAGCTGGTGCGCTCGACGCCGGCGCAGCCTGCTGCCGCTGCCGCAACCGAAAACAAAACGACCATCGTCAGTTTCTTCATATATGTGTATCCAGAAGGTTTATCGGGCGAGGCTCGCCCGGGAACAGTCGCTGGGGATCAAAAGTATAATCCGCCTATGTCGATTCTGAAAATCGCGCGCATGGGGCACCCGGTGCTGCGCGCGAAGGCCCGGGCGCTGCACCCGTCGGAAATCCGCTCCCCGAAGATCCAGCAGCTCATCGACGACATGTTCGAAACGATGAAGGAATACCAGGGCGTCGGCCTCGCCGCGCCTCAGGTGCACGAGGGCCTGCGACTCTTCGTCGCCGGATTTCCGCCTGTCGTCAACGACGAAGACGACGAGGATCGGGAAGACGACGAGGATGAAGAGGATGTGCCGCTGATGGCGGTCATCAACCCCGAGATCGAGGTGGTGACGCGTGAAGTGGTCGAGGACTGGGAAGGCTGCCTGAGCATTCCCGACATCCGCGGCCGGGTGCCGCGGGCGCGGCAGATCACCGTTCGCGCCTACGACCGGATGGGCAAGAAGATCGAGATTCAGGCCTCCGGGTTCACGTCGCGCGTGATCCAGCACGAGACCGATCATCTCGACGGGGTGCTGTTTTTCGACCGGATGAAGGGCTTCCAGTCGCTGACGTTCCTGGACGAATACGGCCGCTACTGGACCGGACGGAAGAGCAATTAGCTTCGCGCTAGCCGGCCTGGCGCTTGCGCTCGAGCGCGCGTTCCGAGCCCAGCCGCTCGAGCTCTACAGTAGAGTGATCGACGAACTGCATAGCGGCGGCGACCGCCGTGTGTCCCGCCTGTTCGCCGATGAGCCGGTGCATCTGCTGGCAGACGCGGCGGTAGGCCGGGTGCCCCTGCGGCGCCGTGCGCAGCTCGATCAGGTGAATGGCCTCGCGCGCGTTCATCTCCATGTAAAAACGGACCCGGTAGGCCATCGCGACCGCGTAGGGCGCCACCGATGCCAGGCCGGCCGAGATCAGCGCCTCGTGCAGCCCGGCCGAAGCGTCCATGACCCTGTTCCAGTCGTCGTCGGCGCCGGCCTCGGCAATCGCCTCCGGTTCGGTATAGCCATGACGAGTGGTCAGCGGTTGCCATTCGAGCGTCAGCAGCCGATGGCGCTGCAGGTCGCGGAACGCGCCGTAGTCCGTCAGCACGTCGAAGCGGTAGCCGGTCCGTTCGAAGGCGCGGCCCGGGCGATGACGGCGATTGCCGCGGATGCCGACGTAGGCGCTGAGGATGCGGGCGCGGTCGTCGGCGGACATGGCGCGCGCGGCTGCCAGCAGCTGATCGTCGGGCAGGTCGGTGACCCCGTAGAGTGCGGCGGCGACCAGCTTCACTTCCCCCTCGGGGTCGAAATCGGTGAGCGTCACCTCGGCCCGGGGCTCGGGCGCGATCCCGCGAAGGCCGGCCGCGGCCTCGGCGATGCCCTGGCCGGTCGCGGCGAGGTATTCCGTCCAGCGGCCGCCGCGATCCGGCTGGTCGACGCGGGTGAGGAACGCCGGAATGACCTTGCGCAGCTCGGCCAGCATCTCGTCGGCGCAGGCGCGGACTTCGGACAAGGCGCTGGCGCGCATCCTGAGCAGCAGCGCTTCGTACGCCTGGCCGGTGCCGTAGATGCCGACGTTCGACTGCGTCGCCGCCGGCAGCATCCCGCGCAGGGTGTCGAGCGCCTTGGCGCGGATGGCGGCCCGGTAGACACCGTCGGAGTCGGCCGCGGATTTCGGATAACGCCGGGCGAAATGGTCCTGCATCGCCGGAATCCACTTCGCGTAGCGCTCGAACGCGTCGTCCATCACCCGCTCGTAGCGATCGCGAAGCGCGCCGCTCCCGAGCTCCGACGGGAGGTGGTAGCGCCAGCGGCCGTGGAGGCGGTCGGTGTAGGGAACGTAGCGCGTGGACTGCTCGAGATAGGCCATCAGGCGCCCCCACTCGAGTACTTTGGTGAGGATGTTCGAGACGTATTCGCAGGCGATGTGGGCGCCCCCGAGCTGCGCGACCGAGTCGTCGCCGTATTCACTGAACACCCGCGCGTAAAGCTTGTCGGCGCGTGCGACCGCCGCCGTCGTCCCGTCGTCGCCGGGTGCCGCGGCGCCGCCGACCTTGTCCGCGAATTCGTCGAGAAACAGCCGGCGGAGGGACTTGGCCGACCGGGAGTAACGCGCGAACAGCGCCCCCTTGACGGTTTCCGGCAGGTTGGTCAGCGCGAAGACGTGGCCGTCCAGGTTGGTGAAGTAGGGCGCGAGCCGCGCACGCTCGTCGTCTGTGAAGGCTTCGGCGGGCACGCCGCGAATTGTAACGTATCGGCGCGCCGCGGCGCGCGGACGGGAGACGACGCGTGGAGATGAGCGTGAGGGTGATTCGCGCGCGCAACGCGTCGGCGTGGACCGGACGCCACGGCAACAACACCTACCTGCTCACCGGCGCGGTGCCGACGCTTGTCGACGCCGGCATCGGCGCGCCGGAACACCTCGACGAGATTGCCGCGGTGCTGGCAGGCGTGCCGCTTTCGGCCGTGCTGATTACCCACGGCCATCCCGACCACGCGTCGGGCCTGCCGGCGCTGCTGGCGCGCTGGCCCGGCGCCACGGCGCGGCGCCACCCGTTCGAGGCGAGCGGTCCCTTTCCGGCCGGCGACGGACAGCTGCTGCCGCTGCACACGCCCGGTCACGCCCCCGACCACGTTTCTTTCTTCGATCCGGCCGCCCGCGATCTCTATTGCGGCGATCTGATCCGGACCGGCGGCAGCATCGTGATTCCGGCGAGCCAGGGCGGCAGCGTGCGGCTGTACCTCGAGTCCCTTCATCTGATCCGCGACCTCGCGCCGCGCCGGTTGCTGCCCGGGCATGGCGACCTCGTCGACCAGCCGGCGCCGCTCATCGACCAGTTCATCCGCCACCGCGAAGAGCGCGAGCAGCAGGTCGCTGCCGCGGTCGCGGCCGGCCTGACCACCCCGGAGGCAATCGCCGCCAGCCTCTATCCAGGCCTGCCCGCCGCCCTCCTCCGCGCCGCCGCCGACACCGTCCGCGCCCACCTGATCAAACTGGAGGAGGACGGCCGCCCGGAACCCGGAACCTGAACCCGGAACCCGGAACCCGGAACCTCTTCGCAACCCCGAACCCTGAACCCGGAACCTTGGACTAGCCTCCGTCCCTCAAAACTCTGCTCAGCTCGCGGAGATAGGTGCGGAACCGCCGCCTACCCTCCGCGGTGAGGAGGCAGGTGGTTTGCGGACGCCGGCCGTCGAATTCCTTGCGGATGAGGACTAGGCCTGCGCCGGCCAGCACGTCGAGATGCCGGCTGAGGTTGCCGTCGGTCAGCGCGCAGAGGTCCTTGAGCTCCCCGAACAGCCGACCCTCGCGCTTCGACGCCAGCGCGGCCAGGATGCCGAGGCGCGCGCGCTCGTGGAGGACGCGGTCGAGGCCCGCATAGGCGAAGCGTCCCGGTGTGTCGGTCTGCCGAAGGCGTCTGGATGGCATGTGCGAAGCGGCGGGATATCGTGCTCGACCCCGTTATTCAAGTCAACGGCGGGCACGTCACGGCGGGCACGTCAGCGACGGGCAAGGCAATGGCGGGCGACGCGGTCCGGGAATCCAGGAAGAACCGCCCCTCGGCTGAAACACGCGCCGCGTAGTACGATTGCCGTCATGAAGGGTTACGCCGTTCCGGCCCTGCTCGTGACGCCGCGGGAGCTTGCCGGCCTGCTCGATCAGGCTGGCGCCGCAAAGCCGCTCGTGCTGGATCTCCGGCCTCCGGACGCCTACACCGCCGGGCACGTGCCGGGCGCGCTCCACCTGGACTTGTGGGGCGTCAGCCTCCCCAACACCGACCCGGCGCCGCTCGACGCCTTCATGTGGATGATCGAGCACGTGCTGGCGATCCACGGCGTCGATGCGGCCGTGCCGATCGTGGTCTATGACGAGCATTCGGGCGTGCGCGCCGCGCGCGGCTTCTGGTTCCTGGAATACTTCGGCCATCCGTCGGTGCGGATGATGGACGGCGGCTTCAACGCCTGGATCGCCGAGGGCCTGCCGCTGTCGCGCGACGCCGCCCCGTCGCGGCCGACCGAGTGGCAGGGGTCGCCGCAGCGGCAGGTGCTGGCGACCTGGCAGGACGTCAAGGACGCGCTCGGCCGGCCCGACGCCGTGATCCTGGACACCCGCACGGACGAGGAGTACCTGGGCACGAAGGTTCGCGCCCGGCGCGGCGGCGCGGTGCCGGGCGCCGTCCACATCGAGTGGACCAGGAACCTGACGCCCGAAGGAGACTTCAAGCCCGCGTCCGAGCTCGAACAGATGTACGAGAGCGCCGGCGTCTCGAAAGATCGCGAGGTCCTCGCGTATTGCCACGGCGGCTACCGCGCCGCGCAGTCCTATGTCGCCCTCCGGCTCCTGGGCTATCCCCGCGTCCGGATGTATCTCGGATCGTGGAAGGAATGGGCCGATCGCGAGGAGCTGCCGGTCGACGTGCCGCGACCATCTGAAAGGACGAAATGAACGCAGTCATCGATTTCATCAACACCAGCCGCGACCGCTACATCGACGAGCTCAAGGCGTTCCTCGCCATTCCCAGCATCAGCGCGCTGCCGCAGCATGCGGACGACGTCCGCGCCTGCGCCCAATGGTCCGCGGACGAGATGCAGCGCATCGGGCTGCAGAACGTCAGGCTCGCCGAGACGCCGGGCTTCCCCATCGTCTATGGCGACTGGCTGGGCGCGCCGGGGGCGCCGACCATCCTCTTCTACGGCCATTACGACGTTCAGCCGGTGGATCCGATCGAGCTCTGGGAGTCGCCGCCGTTCGAGGCGACGGTCCGTGAAGGGGAGATCTACGCGCGCGGCGCCGCCGACGACAAGGGCCAGGTCTTCATGCACTTCAAGGCCATCGAGGCGCACCTGAAGCAGAACGGCCGCCTGCCAGTCAATATCCGCATCCTCCTCGAAGGGGAAGAGGAGGTCGGTTCGGCGAACCTCGACAACTTCGTCAAGGAGCACAAGGACGAGCTCGCCGCCGACGTCGTCGTCATTTCCGATTCGCCGATGTTCGACCGCGGCGTGCCGTCCATCTGCTACGGCCTGCGCGGCCTGGTCTACTTCCAGATCGATCTGCGGGGGACGAAAAGCGATCTGCATTCAGGGTCGTTCGGCGGCGCCGTCGCCAATCCGAACATGGTGCTGGCGCAGATCCTGGCGCAGATGAAGGATCGCAGCGGCCGCATCAAGATCCCCGGGTTCTACGACGACGTGCGCGAGCTGGCGGAGGAGGAGCGCGAGCAGTGGAAGCGGCTGCCGTTCAACGAGCGGCGCTACGCGAAGGAGCTCGGGGCGCCGAAGCTGTTCGGCGAGAGCGGCTATTCCACCCTCGAGCGCGTCTGGGCGCGTCCGACGTTCGAGGTCAATGGCCTGCTGGGCGGCTTCACCGGCGACGGGGCAAAGACCGTGATCCCGGCGGTGGCGATGGCCAAGGTCAGCATGCGCCTGGTGCCGAATCAGGATCCCGACCGGATTGCCGGGATGTTCGAGGCCTACGTTAAGAAGGTGGCGCCGAAGACGGTCGAGGTCAAGGTGACCCGGATGCACGGCGGCAAGCCGTGGATGACGGAGTTCGACAATCCGTTCGTGCAGGCGGCCGGGCGGGCGATCGAGAAGGGCTTCGGCAAGACGCCGGTGTTCAACCGCGAGGGAGGATCGATTCCGGTGGTGGCGACGTTCCAGGAAATCCTGGGCCTGCCGTCGGTGCTGTTCGGGGTCGGGCTCCCGGATGAGAACGCTCACGCCCCCAACGAGAAGCTGGATCTCGGCAACTTCCACGGCGGCGTGATCGCGTCGGCGTATCTCTACGACGAGATCGCGCGGGCGCGCGAGTAGCCCTCTCCCTCAGTGACGCGGCTGGTAGAGCGCCGCGAGGGCGGCGCCGACCGCCTGTGACAGCTCGCCGAGCGCGGCCGGGACGATGGTCATCCTGGCGCGCTGCGTCGGCCACAGGTAAGGATCGGCGGCCGCGCGCACGCCATCGAGGTAGCGCGTGCGGAACGCCGCGGTGGTGGATTCCGGATCCATCAGCCCGCCGCCGATGACCACGAAGGTGGGGTCGAGCGCCATCGCCAGGCTGGCGACGTGAAGCCCGAGCGCCCGCGCCTGGAAGTCGAAGATGTCGAGGGCGAGCGGGTCCCCTTTTTGCGCCAGGCCGCGAAGCGCCATCGACCGCTCTTTCGGTTCCCCGCCGGAGCGCGCGAGATCGTGGTCGGGAAACCGGGTCAGGGCCTCTTCGAGCTGGAAGGGCAGGCCGGCGAGCGTGGTGTAGACCTCGACGCATCCCCAGGTGCGTCCGCAGCCGCAGGGATACGGTTTCGCTCCCAGCAGGTGCAGCGGAGCGGGCATGTGGGCGGCTTCCATCCCAGAAATCGTGTCGCCGTCGAGCGCCAGCCCGCTGCGGTCCACGTAGGCGCAGCCGAGGCCGGACCCCGGCGCCAGCAT
>JAYTEJ010000108.1:0-6947 GCA_043735365.1 Acidobacteriota bacterium | reverse complement strand
CAGCAAAGTGTTCCCGGATGCGCGCACGATGGTCAATGCGTACTTGCAGCGATACGTCGAACGCTCCGGACGCTCGGCCGACCCCCTCGACGACTCCGGGTACACGCAAGTCCGCCGCGGCTCGGTCTCCGTCGGAATCAACGTACTCGACGATCACGGCGTTCTGCTCATGCTCGCGCCCGTCATGGATGTGCCGCTGGGCGGACGCGAAAAACTCTATCGTCGCCTCCTCGAGCTCTCGTTCATCGCGACCAGCGACGCCGCTTTCGCGATCGACAGCCAGAAGGACGAGGTCTACGTGCGCGCGCTCCGCCGTCTCTCGGGCCTCGACTACGAGGAATTCGAGGATCTCCTCGACACGGTGGGCAAGGTCGCCGACGAGTGGGACGACGCGCTCCGCAAGGAATTCGGCCGCTAACCCGCGCGAAACCGGTCACTGAGTTGACCGGCCATTTGACGTTCGCGGCGCCTGGCCGGAGGCGAACGCGAGTGATAGCCTCATCTCTATGGCCGGCCCTGGAGCGGCGCTCTCGACGAGCGAGCCGACGGTGGAGGACCTCGACAGGTTCGCCTCCGAGATCAAAGCGTCATGGGATCTCGACGATGCGCCGTTCGCCGCAGGCCCAGCGCCATCGGCCGCGGACCTCGCGATCCTTCAACCCATCGCAACGCCGGCGGCCGCGCTTACGCCCGCGGCCTCGCGGCCCGGACCGACCGGGACACTGGCGATGCGCAACGCTCCGCCGCCCGCGGCTGCGCCTGCGCCGGCGCCGCGCAGATCAGCAGTGTCACCATGGCCGCCGACAGTCGCGACCTCAATTGACCCCCACGGCGGTCCAGGCATCCGCGACCGCGTGCTCGACCGCGCCTCCCGCTCCGTACAGATCGCGCGCCGCCTGAATCGTCGCCGCCCGTCCGACTGCAAAGCTGGCGTTGCCGGGCAGCATCTCCGTGAAGGCGCGGTAGAACACCTTTTCGACCTGGCCGCGGTTGGCGGCGCCGACGCCCTGCACTGCGAGCCCCGACGTCCGGTTGGTGCCCCCCTCGATCGCCAGATAGAACGCATGGCTGACGATCGTCGAGTTGATGTGCACGCCGCCGTTGTCTTCCTGGCCAAGATACCGCCGCGAATAATGATCCGGATCGCCGAAGGCGCCGGGGTTGGCCAGCGACCGCAGCCCGCCGGGGCGAATCACGTCCTCGCCCATGAGATAGTCGGCCTTGAGCGGGCCGCTGCCCGCGGGCTGGAAGAAGAACTCGACGCTGGTGCCCATGATGTCCGAGAAGGCTTCATCGAGCGCCCCCGACTCGCCCCGATAGATCAGGTTCGACGTGTACTCGGTGACGCCGTGGGTCAGCTCATGGGCGACGATGTCGAGCCCGCCGGAGAGGTAGTCCCAGGTCTGGCCGGCGTAGGTGTAGCCGGCCGGCAGCCCTTCGCCGTAGACCATCACGCCGCGGCCGTCGTAGAACGCATTGAGGAAGAAGTCCGGATAGTCGTCGATGTACCTGTCGAAGTCGTCGCGGCGGACCGGGTGCACGAGGCTGCGCAAACGGATGTCGGCGTTGTCGAGCCCATGCCTGCCGAAGCGCTTGAAGTAATAGTCGTAGGTATAACCCGCATACACATGCGCGTCGTCGATGGGCCCGTCGGTCCAGTCGTTGTCGGTGTCGGAGCCGAGATCGGGGGTCCCGAAAGTGACGCGGCCGAGGAGGAAGTCGTCCGCCCGGCGGGGGTTGCCCTGCAGGTCGTAGGTCTCAATCGCGGGGGGCCTCAGCTCGTCGGACGTGGTGAAGCTGCCGACGGCGCGGTGGACGCTGATTTTCTTGGTGTCGCCGAGCACGCCGCGTGCCCGGCCGACGGCGCTCTGCGTCCGCCGGTCGCTGTAGTCGAGCAGCGGCGCGCCGGTCTGCGCGTCGATGAAGTACTGGCGGGCGTCGTTGCGGCGGACGATGCGCATCCGCCAGGCGAGCGCGTAGCGGCCGCCATCCTGCGGCAGCACGACGAGCTCGGGCCGTCCCGCCGGCGCGGTGCCGGCCGTGGCGGCGAACACCGCCAGCGCCGCGCTTTCGTCGAGGCCTGGCGAAGAATCGAGATCGATGCCGGCGTAGACGGTGCCGAACGCCGACTCGGTCGTCCCCTGGACCGACTGCCGGGCGACGTCGGCGCCGAAGACGCGGACGCCGCGGTAGTACTGGTCGGCCCGCTGATGCACGCGTCCCCTGATCAGCGTGTCGGGGCGTGCCTCGCGGAACCGAAGCTCTCCGGCACGCTGCATCGCATCGATCCGGCGATCCCAGTCGCGCAGCTCACCCGGCGCCAGGGCCTCGATGGTGACGGCGCCGCGCGCCTCCTGCGCCCTCGCCGGGGCGGACGCGGGAGCCGCCAGGAACAGGACCAGCGCCGCCGCGGCGGTGCTGGCGAGACGGAGCCAGAGGGAAGAAGGGGTTCGGGGTTCGGGGTTCCGGGTTCGGGGTTTCATAGAGGTTCCGGGTTCGGCGTTCGGGGTTCCGGGTTCACGTGATGCGAGTGCTCATCAGCGCTTCAGGATGGGGACGTAGCAGAGCGCCCCGACGTAGACGTCGAACAGCGCGCAGCCGATCGAGTACCAGCGCGGCGCCATGCCGTCGGGCAGCGGCCATCCCGGCCGGTGGGCGACGTCGAGCACCGCATGCGCGGCGAAGGCGAACGCCAGCATGGTCAGCGCCTGGTGTGGATCGCGTACCAGCGTGACGGCGCCGACAACGAAGAAGCCGACTGCCAGCGCGACGTCGAAGCCGACGCCGAGCTGCGCTTCGTGCGCGACCGCAAGACCGACGTAGGCCCCTGCCGACATCACCAGCAGCAGGGCGGCAATCTGGGCGAAGCGGAGCTCGGCGACCAGGCGATCGGGCGAGGTTACGGGGACCATCGAGGTCCGGACGGCCTGCCAGGTGAGCCCGAGGCCCAGCGCGGCGAAGGCAACGAGCGTGGTGCGGAAACCTTCGGTCACCTTCGAGGAGTATAGCCGGGGCGGGCGGGGTCAGGCGGTCTCGATGTAGTTCAGCGGATCGATGCCGAAGTCCGCGGGATCGACGGGTGCCTCGACCGTCTCCAGGGTCCCGTCGGCCCGCACCGCTTCCCACAGGCTGCGGTCCTGCGGCAGATCCAGCCGTCGGCCGTCGGCCGCGAACAGCACCCGTACCCGCGGACGATGCGGATCGGGCGCGTGGACGTGGGTGACGACGGCGACCTCCCCGCTCGAGAGCCGCACCAGATTGCCGGGCGGATAGATGCCGAGCAGCTGGACGAAGCGGCGGACCAGATGCTGATCGAACTGCGTGCCGTCGTTGCGCTTGAGGACCGCGAGGATCCGGTCGGTGGGGAAGGCCTGCTGATAGGCGCGCTGTGAGCGCATCGCGTCGTAGACGTCGGCGATGCCGCAGATCATCGTCGCCAGGTTCAGCCCCTCGCGCTTGGCGGCGGCGGGATAGCCGGTGCCGTCCTTCCGCAGGTGATGCTCGAAGGCGACGACCGGCGCGAGGACCGGCATCTCCGGCGTGCGCCGCAGGATCTCGGCGCCGTCGACGGTGTGGCGCCGCATGATCGCGAACTCCTCGTCGGTCAGCTTGTCGGGCTTGTTGAGGATCTCCTTGGGGGTGCGCACCTTGCCGATGTCGTGCATCAGCGCCGAGAGCCCGAACTCGCGCAGCAGGCGTCCCTCGATGCCGAGCGCGCGCGCCTGTCCCATCGCCAGGATCGACACGTTCACCATGTGGGTGAAGGTGTAGTTGTCGTAATTGCGCATCGCGGTCAGCGCCACGAGCGCGGTGCGATTGTGGGTGACCGCGTCGGCCAGTCCCTCGATCGCCTGCAGCGCCGCCGGCAGGTCCGGCTCGCCCTCCGCCGCCGCGCTTTCCCAGGCGACCTGGGCAACCGACACCGCATTCGTGTAGAGCTGGCGGATCGCCGCCATGTCGCTGCCGATGCCGTCGTGGCGGCGGTCCTCCGCGTTGAGCCGGCCGACGCGGATGTGCGGATAGTTCCACTCTGTCCCGTGGACGTCGGTCTTGCCCGCCAGCGCCGCCAGCGCCAGCACGAACGGCCGGATTTCCGGTTCGCCGACGCCGCGCTCGAACGACACCCGCTCGATCCGGTTGTCGGTCAGTCGGCGGATGAGCTCGGCCATGCCCAAGCTCGCCTTGGCCATCGGTGTGTCCGCCACCACCAGCTGCCCGCCGACGATGCCGATCGCCACGGAGTGCTGGACGGCGTGCAGGGTCTTGAGCACCGCTAGCAGGCCATCGACGTTGCGGCCGACCAGCGGATGATCGGGCGCATAGAGCTGCGCCGCGCGGATGCCGGAGGCGAAGCGACGGAGCAGCTCGTCGTAGTGGCCGAGGCGGGTCTGCAGGTCGGACATGGCGTTAGGCCCCGGCCTTCTGGTGCGCGGCGAGCTGGGCGCGGGCGGCCAGGCGCACGCCGCGCGGCCCGGCGGCGGCCGCGGCGCGCAGTGCGTCGAGCGCCTCGGGGATCCCGATCCGCCGGAGCGCGCCGGCGATCGCGGCGCGGCGCCGGCGGGTCCGCATCGGCGCCCACCACTGCGCGGCGCTGAAGGCCTTCTGCAGGGCTTCGACCGCCTCGGTCCCGGCGGCCGGGCCGATGGCGCCGACCGCCTCGATGACGCCGGCATAGATTGCCGGCTGTGCCCGGGGGTCCAGCCGGCGGAGCAGGAAGGCAAAGAACGCCGCGGCGCGCCGGTCGCGAATCGCCACCACGTCGTCCACGAGCAGGTTGCGCGCGCTCCCCGACGTGGTGGTCAGCGCGGTGAGGAGCAGGCTCGAGGCTTCCTCGCTGCCGTTCAGCGCCAGCGCCTGGATGGCTTCCCGGCGCACCAGCGGCTCGGCGTCGGTCAGCAGCGGCACCAGCTCCCTGAGACCCTCGGTGCCGCCGAACTCCCGCAGCAGGTAGGCGGCGGTCCGCCGGACCTCCCAGTTGGTGGCGTGCATCAGCTGCTGCACGGAATCGCGCCCCCGCGCCCCGAAGCCGAGCAGGATCTCGCGCAGCCGCCGCCGCGATCGCGCGTCCTGCTCGCTCGAGAGCACTTCGGCCAGCGGCGCCACCGCGGCCGTTCCGATCGCGTGGCACAGCCGCTTGAAGCGCTCGAAGCCCTCGTCGGTGACGCCGCGGAGGTGGGCGGCGACGTGGCGCATCATCGACCCGCGCCCGAAGCGCTCGAGCGCTTCGCTCGCGTGCGGCTGGCGCTCGGGGACCTCGGCGCCGCGTTCGATGATCGCCTCGGCCAGCGCCCAGGCCTGGTCGAAGTAGCCGACGCGGACCAGATCATCGGCATGGGTGGCGATGGTCTGCGCCATGTCGCGCCAGCGCAGCGGCTCGGTCTCGATGAGGAGCAGATCGGCGAGCAACTGGTGGTCGAGGCCGCGCAGCGCGCCGTCGCCGACCGACGACAGCCACGCGGTGATGCGTTCGGGCGGGTCGTCGCTGGTGGCCTCGACCATCACCGCGCGGCTGCGGGCGTTGGCCAGCTCGCGGCCGTAGTCGGTCGAGACGAAGTTGGCGTCGGAGTACGACGTCAGCATGCCCTCGACCCTGTCCCAGAGCTCGGGAAAGCCCTGATCCTCGCCGAGCTCGGAGGCGGCGGCCTCGGCTTCCGCCAGGCCGAGGAGCTGCCGCTGCCGGTCGCGCTCCGGCACCAGCGCCTGGAAGGCCTCGGCAAGCCGGTCGGTCGCACCGTGCTCGGCGACGACCGACCCGGCGACGAACTGCACGATCGAGGCATCGGTCATCCGCTCCGTGGTCGCGGTGACGACGTCGATGGTGCCGGCCATGGCCCCTGGGGTGTCGCGCTTCGACAGCAGCGAGAACATCGCCTCCGCCGACAGCCGGCCGGCGGCGTGTCCCATCTGCCGGAACATCGCATCGAGCTTGTCGGGCCCGGTCTCGAGCACATGCTCGGCCAGCCCCCGCAGGATGCTCAGGAACGCTGCCGTCCGGACGTCCACCCCCTGCCCGGCGGTCTGCGTCTCGAGCTCGGCCATCAGGGCGTCGAGTTTGGCGGGATCGCCGACGATCTCGAGCAGGGCGCGGGCGGCGTCGTCGTCCAGCTCCAGCCGGGCCCCGCCGAGGGCGGCGGCCAGAATCTGGTCGATGGTCGCGGCGAGCCCCTGCTTCTCGCGCAGGACCTCGGCGTAATCGATTTCGACGATTTCGAGGCTGGGGCCTCCGGCCGTGGTCCAGAGGTGCGCGATGCCGCCGTCGGCGCGGACGTCCTCCGGGGTGCGGGCGAGCAGCAGCAGCAGGATGCGCCAGGAGGCCGCGTCGGCGCCCGACGTCACCGTCAGCATGCCAATCAGGTGACGCTGCAGGACCTCGGCGAGCTCGGCGATCGAGGGGTCGGGCTTGACCGCCGCGGCGCCGTCGAGCAGGACCGATGCGGCGCGGACCTGGAGCCGGAAGGGCCCGGCTTCGCTCAGCTTCGCCGTGGCCTCGGCGAGGCGGCGCAGCGACGACTCGATGGCCGGGTGGGCGCCGGGATAGAGCGCGACGGCGCGTGCCGCGGCCTTGCACGCCCGTGCGAACTCGGCGAACCGCACCGCGGTCGCTGGAGCAAGCGCCGGAGGAGCCGGGTCAGGCGCGGTCACGAGATGCGAAGCAGCGTCACATCGGACATTTGGGCGGTGCGGTCGAAGGTCATTCTAATCTATAGTGTTCTCCGGGTTTAGCCGGCCGTTTCCGGCCGCCCATCCTGGCCAGAGCCTTCATGCGCGCGGTCGATCTCATCCGGCACAAGCGGGACGGCGGCACCCTGGACCGCGGCGCGATTGATTTTTTCGTGCAGGGGGTGACGTCCGGCAGCCTGCCCGACTACCAGGCCTCGGCGCTGCTGATGGCCATTCTCCTCCGCGGCATGACCGCCGAAGAGACCGCCGCGCTGACCGACGCCATG
>JAYTEJ010000107.1:0-4562 GCA_043735365.1 Acidobacteriota bacterium | reverse complement strand
CTGATGCGCATCATCGACTGGTCGGCCACGGCCGTCGGGCCGGTGTCGGCGTGGCCCCAGAGCCTGCGCACCGCGCTCAGCATCCTGCTCGAGACCGGGTTCCCGATGTACATCGCCTGGGGGCGCCAGTTCACCCAGTTCTACAACGATGGCTACCGTCCGATTCTCGGCTCGACCAAGCATCCGCGGGCGATGGGGCTCAGTACGCGGGAAACGTTCGCGGAGATCTGGGACATCATCGGGCCGATGTTCGAGGCCGTCATGGATGGCACCCCGACCACGGTGGTTGATTTCCTCCTGCCGCTCGACCGCCACGGTTTCACCGAGGAGTGCTACTTCATCTTTTCCTACAGCCCCATCCGGCAGGAGAGCGGCGCGGTCGGCGGCGTCCTGGTGACCGTCACCGAAACGACGCAGCGGGTGCTGGGGGAGCGGCGGCTGAAGACCTCGCAACTGCTGGCGGCGCGCACCCGCGCGGCGCGGACGGTGCCGGAGGCCTGCCGGATCGCCGCGGGGGTGCTGGCCGAGAATACGGCGGACCTGCCGTTCGCCCTCGTCTATCTCATCGATCCGGATCGCCGCGCGGCGCGGCTCGAGGCCGCGGCCTCGCTTGGTGAGGTGGCGCTCGAAGGCCAGGAGCGGATGGCGATCGACGACGCCGATGGGAAGTGGCCGATCTGGGCGGTGGCGCAGTCGCGGGAGCGGTGCGTCGTGGACATCGCCGGGCACGTTCGCCAGCCCGCCGCCGGAGGGCAGCCGGCGCCGGCGCGTGCGGTGGTGCTGCCGATCGTGCAGCAAGGGGAGGAAGAGCCGGCTGGCGTGCTGGTCGCGGCCCTGAGCCCCCAGTTGATCCTCGACCAGCCGTATCAGGACTTCCTTTCGATGGTCGCGTCACAGATCGGCAACGCGATCGCAAGCGCGCGGGCGCTGGAGGAGGCACAGGCGAGAGCGGCGGCGCTGGCCGAAATCGACCGCGCCAAGACCGCCTTTTTCAACAACGTCAGCCACGAGTTCCGAACCCCCTTGACGCTCCTGCTCGGGCCGACCGAGGAAGCGCTGGCGTCGCAAGAGCACGCCCTGCGGGACGAGGATCTTGAAACCGTGTATCGCAACGGCCAGCGGCTGCTCAAGCTGGTGAACACGCTGCTCGACTTCTCGCGCATCGAAGCCGGCCGGGTGCAGGCGGCGTTCGAGCCGACCGATCTCGCCACGGTGACGGCCGATCTGCTGAGCGCGTTCCGGTCCGCGACCGCGCGGGCCGGCCTGCAGCTGGTGGTGGATTGTCGGCCGCTGCCGGAGCCGGTCTACGTCGACCGGGACATGTGGGAGAAGGTGGTCCTGAACCTGGTCTCGAACGCTTTCAAGTTCACCTTCGAGGGATCGATCACGGTCGCTCTGAAATGGCGCGGTTCGCAGGTCGAGTTGCAGGTGCGCGACACCGGCGTCGGCATACCGGAGGGGGAGCTGCCCAGGGTCTTCGAGCGCTTCCACCGCGTCGAGCGCACCCGGGCGAGAACCCATGAAGGGTCCGGCATCGGGCTGGCGCTGGTGCGCGAGTTGATTGGCATGCATGGCGGCGCCATTGCGGTGGAAAGCGTCGTCGACGGGGGCACCACCTTCACCGTGACCATCCCCACCGGGATGGCGCACCTGCCCGCGGACTCCGTCGCCGCGGCGGGGGTACTCACCCCGACCAAGACCGGGGCCGCGCCGTTCGTGCAGGAAGCGCTGCGCTGGCTGCCAGCCGATCGGGACGCGCGGACGGCGCCGCCGGAGGCCGAGCCGTCGGATCCGCTCTCGGTCAGGGTGCTGGTCGCCGACGACAACGCCGACATGCGCGACTACATCACCCGTTTGCTGGGCGATCGCTGGACGGTGGAGACGGTCGGCGACGGCCGGGAGGCGCTGGCGGCCGCCAAGCGGAGCCGCCCGGATCTGGTCATCTCCGACGTGATGATGCCTGGCCTCGACGGCTTCGCCCTGGTCCAGGAGCTGCGCGCCGCGGAGGAGACGCGCGGCGTGCCGGTGCTGCTGCTCTCGGCCCGGGCCGGAGAGGAGGCCCGGATCGAAGGCCTACAGGCGGGTGCGGACGACTACCTGGTGAAGCCGTTCTCGGCACGAGAGCTGATTGCCAGGGTCCAGGCGCAGCTGGTGCGCGCCAAGGTGCGGTCGGTCGAGGAAACCCACGCGCTGCGGCTGGCGAGCGTCTTCCAGAACGCCCCGGTCGGCGTCGCCATCCTGCGCGGACCGGAGCACACCTTCGAGTTCGCCAACGACGCCTATCTCGCGCTGGTAGCGAACCGGAAAGTCGAAGGCCTGCCGATCCGCCTGGCGCTGCCGGAGCTCGACGGCCAGGGGATCTACGAACTGCTCGACAACGTCTTCACCTCCGCTGAGCCCTACATCGGGCGCTCCGTCAGGCTGCTGATCGGCCGCGGCGGCGAGCAGCCTGAGGAAGCCTTTTACGACTTCGTCTACCAGCCGCTCCTCGAACAGGGTGGCGTGACCGGAATAGCCGTCGTGTGCTTCGAGGTCACCGAGCTGACCACCGCGCGGCGGCAGGCGGAGGCGGCGAGCCGTGCCAAAGACGAGTTCCTGGCGATGCTGGGGCACGAGCTGCGCAACCCGCTGTCGCCGATCCTGACCGCCCTGCAGCTGATGCGCCTCCGCGGCGTCACCGGCGCGGAGCGCGAGCGCGCGGTGATCGAGCGCCAGGTCAGGCACGTGGTCAGGCTGGTGGACGACCTCCTGGACGTGTCGCGTATCACCAGCGGCAAGGTGCAGCTCCAGCGCGAACGGCTGGACTTCGCCGACCTGGTGGCCAAGGCCGTGGAGATGACCAGCCCGGCCATCGAGGAGCGGCGCCATCGCCTGCTGGTCGACGTCCCCCGCGGCCTCGCGGTCGAGGGGGATCCGGCCCGCCTCGCGCAGGTGGTCGCCAACCTGCTGACCAACGCCGCCAAGTACACCGAGAGCGGCGGCACCATCGAGGTCAACGGCAGCGCGGCTGACGGCCGGGTCCGGCTGGCAGTCACCGACAACGGCATCGGCATCGGGCCGGAGATGCTGCCACGCGTGTTCGATCTGTTCATGCAGGAGCGACAGGGCATCGATCGCTCCGAAGGGGGGCTCGGCCTCGGGCTTGCCATCGTCCGCAGCCTGGTGTCGGCGCACGGCGGCAGCGTCACCGCCGCGAGCCAAGGCGTTGGCTGCGGCGCCACCTTCACCGTCGAGCTGACGGCGGCGCCGGCCAGTCTCGTGGTGGAGACGGAGGAGACACGCGAGCCAGACGGCCCATCGGGCGGGCTTCGGGTACTGGTGGTCGACGACAATCGCGACGCTGCCGAGCTGCTCGCCGACTCGCTGCGCGCGCTCGGCCACGTCGTCGCGGTGGCGTTTGACGGCCCCTCCGGCCTCGAGACGGCGTCAAGTTTCGAGCCGGAAATCGCGCTGCTCGACCTCGGTCTGCCGATGATGGACGGATTCGAGCTGGCGCGGCGGCTGCGCGCCCATCGGCCGCGGCCGGCGCTGCGGCTGGTCGCCATCACCGGCTACGGGCAGGCGACTGACCGCCAGAAATCGAGCGAGGCCGGCTTCGACGCCCACCTCGTCAAGCCGGTCGACGTGCGGGAACTGAATCTCCTCATCCGGACACCGGCGTCCTAGGCTAGCCTCCCGCGTGCGGCTCGCCAGGCCCCGGCAACAGCTGCGACAGCGTCTCCTGGCGATACGCGAAGATGCGCTCGACGTCCCGCCTCACAAATCCTCCGGTGAACCGCGGCAGCCGCGGCAGGAACTCGACATGGTCGGTGACCCGCGTTCCCCCCTCCGTCGCCTCGAAGCCGTGTTCGTGATGCCACCAGCGGTAGGGACCCCTGAGCTGTCGATCGACGAAGCGCCTGCCGGGCTCCCAGACGTCGATGCGGGACCGCCACGGAATCGGCCATCCGTGCAGCCCGATGCGGTAGTCGATTTCCGTCCCCTCGCGCATCACGATCGGAAGCGGGGTACGGATTCGGAAGTTCAGCCAGGGAGGAGTCAGGCGTTCGAGGTTGGCGGCGTCGGAGAAGAACCTGAAGGTGTCGTCCAGCGAGGCTGGCACCACCGTTTCGGCGTGGATGATCTGGATTCCGGTCGCGGGCCGCGGGCCCGCGGCTGGCGCCCACGCGATCCGCTCGAGCAGACCTTCTCGCATGCACCAGCATACGCCAGCGGGACGGCGCGACCGCGGCGATCGCCCAGATGCGGCGACCAGCGGGGGAAGCAAGCCAGGCGGCAAGGCCTGCCGCCGCCGTCGGCCCGACCAGCATCAGCGACAGCGACACGAGAATTAACAGCGCCAGCAGGAGTCAGCGCGGCGGCTCCGTCCCGCCGGGAGCCGCTCCGCCATGCGGCGCCGTGGCGGGCTCCGGCACTTCGACGCCGACGGCGCCGGTGCGGATGTCGAGCGTTCGAATCGGGAACGGAATGGCGATGCCTTCCTCGGCGAAGCGCACGTGCAGCCGCTTGATGAACTCGTGCTTGACGAGGTACTGGCCGGTGAATTCCTGGCCCCTGAGGAT
>JAYTEJ010000106.1:0-2241 GCA_043735365.1 Acidobacteriota bacterium | reverse complement strand
GTCGCCGACGCGTCACCGATTCAATACAAGATCGGGACGTTCGAGTTTGTGCCCGAATACGTCGACCCAGATGTCGGCTTCACGATCCCCGCCTATGGCGTGCTCTCGAATCTGACCCCGTGCCCCGACCCGACCGACCCATTCTGTCTTCCGGCGGCGCTCCGCGACAAGTCTTTCGAAGCTGTCAGCTTCTGGCACGACGATCACCTCGACCTGACATCGGTTGACCTGGTTGCTTCGTCCGTCGATTACGTGAACTTCGATCCCTCGACGGCACTGGGCTTGTTCGTTTCCCTCAGCTTTCTCAACTCACCGTTCCCAGGGCCGTTCACCCTGGACGTCAATGCAACCGGTCCGACCGACATCTTCTTTACCTACGACGACGCCGTCCAGACTCCAGTCCCGGAACCAGGCAGCCTGCTGCTGCTCGGCACCGGCGTCGGCGCGCTGGCATACGGCGTTCGCCGGAAACGGCGCCGCGCATCATTTTCTTGATTGCGCGCGCTGATGTTGTTGACCTAAGCTCGTGGCCCTGATTCCAGGTATGCTGCCACTCAATCGGCGGCGGGCGCTGTTCGCGGCCTGGCTTGCGTCGCTGCTCGTCGTCTCGCTCATGGCCGGTTCGCTGGTCACCGTGAGCCCCCAGGGTGTCTCTTCGCTCTTCACGCTCCAGCTCACCGGCAGTGGTTTCAGCTCGGTCGCCTCCGACAACACCGTCACCTTCATCCCGGCGTCCGGATCCCCGGCGACTGCTACCGCAAGCGCGGTCGCGACCGTGGATCTGACCAGGGATCTCCGGCGGTTGAGCGTGCGAGTACCAGCCGGTCTTCCCGTCGGTCCGACCGCGCTAAGCGTGACGAACAAGGCGACCGGTGGCACCAGCGAAGGGCTGACGATCCAGATCATTTCCATCGCTCTCGCGGATATTGCCTCGGCGGCCACGGGGGCCACGGGAGTGGCGGTGCGGATCACGGGCTCGCCGAACGCGCAGTTCGTCTCGGGGAACACGCGCGTGAGCTTCGGACAGGGCATCACCGTGACGTCCACCGTCGTCGAGTCGCCGACGAGCGTGCTGGCGACGATCTCCGTGGCGGCGTCGGCGACGGTCGGGATGCGGACGGTCGTCGTGCAGAGCTCGACGCACTCGGCGGCCGCCCTCAACGCCTTCACTGTCACGGCTCCCCAGCCGACGAACAGCAACCCCACCGCGAACGCCGGCGGACCCTACTCCGGCGTCGCGGGCACGGCAATCACTGTGAGCGGGAGCGGCAGCGACCCGGATGCCGGCGACGTCCTTTCCTACGCCTGGGCGTTCGGCGACGGCGGCACGGCGACCGGCGCCTCGGCGTCGCACACCTACGCGGCTGCAGGGCCCTACACCGCGACGCTGACGGTCACCGACGGCCGCGGCGGCAGCGCCTCCGCCACCGCCGGGGTCACGATTGCGGCCGCGAACAGCAACCCCACGGCAAACGCCGGCGGGCCGTATGAGGGTGTGGCCGGCACGGCAATCACCTTGAGCGGCTCGGGCTCCGACCCGGACGCCGGCGACGTCCTTTCCTACGCCTGGGCGTTCGGCGACGGCGGCACGGCGAACGGCGCCTCGGCGTCGCACGCCTACGCCGCGGCGGGGCCCTACACCGCGACGCTGACCGTTACCGACGGCCGCGGCGGCAGCGCCACCTCCAGCGTCGGCGTCACCGTCGCCGCACTGAACCGCCCCCCGCAGGCCGACCCCGGCGGTCCCTACGCCGGCGGCGTCAACGCCGGCATCGTCTTCAACGCCACCAGCTCGAAGGATCCGGACGGCGACCCCCTGAGCTTCGCGTGGAGCTTCGGCGACGGCAACGCCGCGTCGGGTCCAGCGCCGGTGCACGCCTTCGCGCAGGCCGGGCAGCAGACGGTCACGCTCCTCGTCAGCGACGGACGCGGAGGCACGTCGAGCGCCTCCGTGCTCGTCAACGTCTCCGCCGCCGCCGAGGCCCCAGGGAACCATGCGCCGACCGCCAGCGCCGGCGGGCCCTACAGCGCGGTGGCGCAGACAGCCGTCACCCTCCACGGCGAAGGCTCGGGCGACGCGGACAACGACGCGCTGACCTACGCTTGGTCGTTCGGAGACGGCACCACGGGAACCGGCGCGACGCCGGTCCACACCTACGCGGCGCCAGGCCGCTTCACGGCCACGCTCCTCGTCACCGACGGACGCGGGGGAGCAGACACCGGGGAGGCTGCCGTCGTCAT
>JAYTEJ010000105.1:0-2810 GCA_043735365.1 Acidobacteriota bacterium | reverse complement strand
CAGCTTCCTGCTTCCGGGGGCTGGGCCGCATGGTACCGACTTCGCAGCCGCGGGATTGTTTGTCAGGAGCAGTGCCGGCAGCCGGAAGCCAGATGCTGGCGACTGACAACCGGCTCCTGCCAACCGGCTACCTGCTTCCGGGAACCGGCAGCGCGAACGCCACGTAAATCCCCCCCGGACCGCCGGCCGGGCTGCCCTTCCCGCCGGCAGCCACGACGACGAACTGCCGTCCTCCCACTTCGTAGGTCGCCGGTGTGGCGGTGCCGGACGACGGCATCGTGGCTTCCCAGAGAAGAGCGCCGGACGTCTTGTCGAAGGCGCGGAACTTGCGATCGTCGATCGACGCGCCGATGAACACCAGCCCGCCCGCGGTGA
The DNA here is from genome assembly GCA_043735365.1 of Acidobacteriota bacterium. Classification (GTDB taxonomy): domain Bacteria; phylum Acidobacteriota; class Vicinamibacteria; order Vicinamibacterales; family 2-12-FULL-66-21; genus JALZOC01. Next base: position 2,435 of record JAYTEJ010000105.1, on the reverse strand, counting down.
CGACCGGTCCGCCATAGTTTTCGCTGCCCGTGTTCTTCAGCCCCTGCGCGGCCAGCGCCGGGTATTCGCCGAGCGGCACCTGCCACGCGTACTCGCCGGTGTTCAGGTTGATGGCGCTCAGCGTGCCCCACGGCGGCGCCGTCGCCGGGTAGCCGTCGGGGTCCATGAACCGGTGGTAGCCGGTGAAGCGGAAGGCGTTGTCGATGCCTGGCACGGCGGCCGCGGCGTCCTCGTCGTCTCCGCTGGCGCGGGCGGCCGGCGCGGCGGCGTCGCCGGTCGTCACGTACGCCAGCACGGCGTTGATGTCGGTCTGCGACAGCGCCGGAAAGCCCGGCATGCGTCCGCCGCCGTGCCGCACGATCGTCGACAGCTCTCCGTGGGAGTGCCGCGCCGCGACGCCGAGGAGCGATGGAATCTGCGGCGGCGTTCCCTGCCGATCGTCACGATGGCAGGAGGCGCAGTGGCGCAGATACAGCGCCGCGCCGCTCTGTCCCCCGGTGTTCGGCGCCATCTGGCCGGTCCACGCGAGATCGTTGGCATTGACGTAGTAGAGGCCGGTCTGCGGATCGAAGGCCTGCCCGCCCCACTCCGCCCCGCCGTCGAACCCCGGAAAGACGACGGTCGGGCGATCGACGCCAAAGGGCACGAACTGCCCCTCGCTGCGGAAGGTCCGGAACTGCTCGAGCGCCCATTGATGCACCGCCGGCGTCCGGGTCGTGAGCGTGTCTTCCGTCAGCCGCTGGCGGGCGAACGGGCGCGGCGCCACCGGCAGCGGCTGCGTCGGCGACGCCGTCTCCCCTGGCAGCGCGCTCGCCGGAAATGCCCGCTCCTCGATCGGGAACAGGGGCTGACCGGTGGTGCGGTCGAACAGGAAGACGTAGCCGTGCTTGGTGGCTTGCGCGACCGCCTCAACGTTCCGGCCGTCGCGGCGAACGGTCACCAGGCTCGGCGGGGCCGGCAAATCGCGATCCCAGAGGTCGTGGTGGACGAACTGGAAATGCCACAGCCGCTTGCCGGTCGCGGCGTCGAGCGCCAGCAGGGAATTGGCGAACAGGTTGTCGCCGGTGCGGTCGGCGCCGTAGAAGTCGCTGGCCGCCGAGCCGGTGGGCACGTAGATCACGCCGCGGCGTTGGTCGAGCGCCATGCCGGGCCAGCTATTGGCGGCACCGCCGTACTGCCAGGCGTCGGCCGGCCACGTCTCCCGGCCGAACTCTCCCGGATGCGGAATGGTGTGAAAGATCCAGCGCAGTGCGCCGCTGCGCACGTCGTAGGCCCGGACGTGCCCCGGGGAGGTCGGCAGCCCCTCGCCGACGCGGCCGCCGAGAATCAGCAGATCGCGGTAGACGACGCCCGGCGAGGTCAGCCGCACGCCCTGCGACGCCGGGTCGCGTCCCAGATCGCGCCGCAGGTCGATGCGGCCGTGATCGCCGAACGACTCGATCGGCCGGCCGGTCCCGGCGGCCAGCGCATAGACGTAGTTGCCCACTGCGGCAAAGACGCGGCGGTCCGCGCCGTGCTCCCAGTACATCACCCCGCGGTTGGCGCCAGTCTCGGAGATGCCGGAATCGAACGTCCAGAGGTGCGCGCCGGTATCGGCGCGGATCGCAAACGCCTTGTGGGTCGGCGTATACCCGAACAACACGTCCCCTACCACCACCGGCTGGGTCTGCAGCGTCCCCTTCTCGCCGGTATCGTAGGTCCAGGCCACCTGCAGGCGGCTGACGTTGGCGCGGGTGATCTGCCGCAGGCTGGAATAGCGAATCTGCTCCGGTCCGCCGCCATAGGCGGACCAGGTCCGGTAGTCGCCCGGTGCCGCCGCGAGCGCGGCCCCGGCGATCGCGGACACGATCGCGGCCGTTCGCCAGGCCACGCTCCGCCGACGCGCGGCCACGGTCACGGAGCGCCCTCGAGCAGCGCCTCGAGCGCCACCAGCCGCGGGCCGTTGTCGTCGCAGCAGGCATACTTGCCGTCGCCCGCTCCCGCATACATCGTCACGCCGGCGTGCTCGCCGGCCTTGGTCAGCACGTAGAACTCGATCCCGAAATTGGGCTCGCCCCGATCGTTGCGCAGCCGCCGCTCGACCGTCTGGCTCATGATCCGCTTCAGCGCCGCCATCCCCGCGTCCTTCGGATGCGCCCCGCGCCGCAGCTCCTCGACCACCAGGAACGAGCACAGGCTGTAGAGATTGGCTTCGCCGCGGCCGGTCGAACCGGCAGCGCCGGCGTCGTTGTCGACGTAGAGCCCCGCACCCAGAATCGGCGAGTCGCCCACCCGTCCCGGGATTTTGAAGGCCATCCCGCTCGTCGTCGTCACGCCGCAGACGTCGCCGGCGGCGTTGACGCCATCGCAGTTGATGGTGCCGTAGAAGTGCACGGGATCGATGGTGCCGTCGGCCATCATGCGGCGCTCGATGGCGCGGGCGGCCTCGCGGCGCT
>JAYTEJ010000104.1:0-9145 GCA_043735365.1 Acidobacteriota bacterium | reverse complement strand
TCCTTGGGCTCCTCGAGCTTGCCGTAGAACGCCCACATCTCTTCGAGCGGACAGACCTCGTCGGCTTCCCCCTGCACGAAGAACTTCGGCTTGGCGCTGGCGAGCGTCCCCTCGAATGAATAGGCCTGGCCGGAGATCGAGGTCGCGACCGGAGGGGCGATGCCGATGAGCGCCGCGACCCGGGGATCGGCGGCGCCGACTTCGAGCGCCACCCAGGCGCCGAACGAGAACCCCGCCGCCCACAGCGGCGCGCCGGGATAGCGGCCCGCCAGGTAGTCGAGCGCGGCGCAGAAGTCGTCTTTCTCCCCCTCGCCCTGGTCGAACGCACCCGCGCTGCGGCCGACGCCGCGAAAATTGAACCGCAGCACCGCGCATCCCAGCCGCGCCAGTCCCTTCGCCCCCTGATACACCCCCTTGGTGTGCATCGTCCCGCCGAACTGCGGGTGAGGATGGGCAAAGGCGACCGCGGCGCGCACCGCGGTGCCGCCCCCCGATGGCTGATCGAGCAGCGCTTCGAGCGGGCCGGCGGGACCGATCAGATCCGAGACGGATGGCATTGGTTGACAAACCCGGAGACGATGTCCGCGAAACGTTCAGGCCGCGTCAGCAGTCCGAGGTGGCCGGTGTTCTCTATCTTCTCGTACTGCGCGCCGCGGATGAGCGACTGATATCGCCGGGTGACGTCCGGGGGCACGATTCGGTCCAGCCCGTCCTCGCCGGTGAGGACGAGCGTCGGAACGGCGATCCTGCCGCAGTCCGGCGCGAAGTCGAGGCGCTGCTGGAGCCTGATCCGGGCCGCCATGCGCGACGGCACCGCCGGGGAGGCGAGGACCCGGGCCGAGTAGGAGAGCGCGAAGGCCAGCCGGTCCTTCACTGCCGGGCAGGCCGCCTTGATCTCGGGCCACAGCCGCAGCGGCGCGGTCGCGACGAAGGCCGGTGCCGATCGCCATGGATGCGCGACGTAGCTCCGCTGGGTCGGGTTCGGCACCCAGCCGGGTGCCGGCGACGACGCCAGGATCAGCGCGGTCGCCCGCATCGGCCGCAGCGCCGCATAGCGGAGGGCGATGAATCCGCCATAGGAGACGCCGCAGATGGCCGCGGTCTGGATGCCGGCCTTGAGCAGCACCTGGTCGATCTGCCGGATGTAGTTGTCGAACCCCAGGGCCGAGTCGAAGGCCGCGCCAGAGCCGATGTCGCCGCACAACGAATAGGCGATGGTCCGGCAGCGCCGCGCCAGCGCGCGAAGCGCCGGCGTCATCCATTCCCAGCGCCCCTGCACGCCAGGGACGACGATGAGCGGGGGGCCGCTGCCCTGATCGAAGATGCGCAGGTCAGTTCCTCAACGGCTTTCCGGTCTTGAGCGTGTGCGCAATCCGGTCCTGGGTCTTGCGCTCGCCGCAGAGGCTCAGGAACGCCTCGCGCTCGAGATCGAGCAGCTGTTGTTCCGAGAGGGTGGTGGCGGGGCGGACGCTCCCGCCGGCAAGAATCCAGGCCAGTTTGCGGCCGATGAGCGCGTCATGCTCGCTGATCCGGCCGGCGCGCCATGCGAGGTGCACCCCGAGCTTGAGAGCAGCGAGCACGCCCTCGCCGCCGACCGGAATTGCCGGGCGCGGCTGCGGGGGAACGTAACTTCGCGCCCGCGCCAGTGCCGTCGCCTTGGCGTCGGCGGTCAGGTGCTCCCGGTTCATGGTGATGGCGTCGGCGTCGCGGAGGTAGCCGTGGCGCCTGGCATCGGCGCCGCTGGCCGAGACCTTGCCGAAGCCGATGGTCTCGAACACGCGCTGGACGAACGGCAGCGTGTCGGCGCCCTCTGGCGCGGATTCCATGGCGCGCGCCAGCATCTCCTTGGTGCCGCCGCCGCCGGGAATCAGCCCGACGCCCAGTTCGACCAGCCCCATGTAGGTCTCCGCCGCGGCCTGCACGCGATCGGCGTGGAGCGCGATTTCGCAGCCGCCGCCGAGCGCCAGGCCGGCGGGCGCCACCACGACCGGTACGTCGGCAAGCCTGATCGTCATGGTGGCGCGCTGAAATCCGCGGATCATCAGATCGACCTCGTCCCAGTTCTCCTCCTGGGCTTCGAGGAGGAGCAGCATGAGATTGGCGCCGACCGAGAAGTTGACCGCGTCGTTGGCGATGACGACGGCGGCGAAGTTTCTGGAGGCTTCGGCGAGCCCGGCCTGCAGCATGTCGATGGTGTCGCCGCCGATGGTGTTCATCTTCGAGTGGAACTCGATCCCGAGCACGTCGTCGCCGAGATCGACAAGGCTGCAGCCGGCATTGCGGCGGACGACGCCGGCGGCCCTGGCGGCGCCGATGAGCGTGACCGGCGGCGGCGCGCCGCGCAGCTCGAAGGGGCCGAGCTCCCAGCCGAATCCCCAGCGCATGGCGCGGTCGACGTCGGCGGTGCTGTAGGCGACGTCGGGGGCGATGCGCTCCGCGTAATCGAGCGTCGCCACCAGTGTGTCGCGCAGGAACTGGCCGACGCGGTTCTCCCCGGCCGTCAGCCGTGCCACCCGCTCGCGAAGGTCCTCGATCCCGCGCGCCGCGTCGAGCTCTGGCAGCCGCACCGGCTGGCGGGGCCGGTACTCCATGGTGGCCGGATCGAGCGTCAGGATGTCGCCGGCGTCGGTCTTGCGGTAGAACCCCTGGCCGCTCTTGGCGCCGATCCACCCGCGCTCGACCATGCGTTCGACCAGCGCCGGCACCGCGAACATCTGCCGCGCTTCGTCGGTCTCCAGCCGTCCCGCCAGGTTCGTGGCGACGTGCGCCAGCACGTCGATGCCGGCGATGTCCATCGTTCGGAACGTAGCGCTCTTCGGCCGGCCGATCGCCGGGCCGGTGATGGCGTCGATTTCTTCGATGGTGAGGTCTCCCTGCTCGAGCGCGCGGAACATCCGCAGCACGCTGTAGAGACCGAGGTGATTGGCGATGAAGTTCGGCGTGTCCCTGGCGATGACCACGCCTTTGCCAAGGCGGCGCGTCGCGAAGGCCGAGACCGCTTCGACGACGGACGGGTCGGTGTCGGCGAGCGGGATGAGCTCGAGCAGCCGCAGGTAGCGCGGCGGATTGAAGAAGTGCGTGCCGAGGAAGTGGCGGCGGAAACCGTCCGACCGCCCCTCGGCCAGGGCGGCAATCGGAATCCCCGACGTGTTCGAGCTGACGATGGCGTCGGGCCGCCGCAGCCGCTCGACCCGTTCGAAGAGCGCCTGCTTGACCTCGAGCTGCTCGACGACCGCTTCGATAATCCAGTCGCACCTGGTGACGCCGTCCAGATCTTCGTCGAAGCCGCCGGTGGCAATCAGGGCGTGCGTCGCCGGGGTGAAGAACGGATCCGGCCGCAGCGTGCGGGCCCGCTTCAGCCCATCGCGCGCGGCGTCACGGCTGACGTCGAGCAGCAGCGTCGGGACGCCGGCATTGGCCAGGTGCGCAGCCAGCTGCGCCCCCATCGTGCCGGCACCGAGCACCGCGGCGGATTTGAAGCGGAAAGGCATTGCTAAGAGGTTCCGGGTTCGGGGTTCCGGGTTCAGGGTTCCGGGTTCAAGGTTCAGGTTCAAAGTTCAAGGTTCAAGGTTCCGGGTTCCGAGGGTTTAGCGTTCAGGTTGAGTCTAATGGGTTCGGGCTCCAGGAACCACCGATCTGACTCGGCGGGGCCGGCTGTGGGTACGGCTTCTGCTCGGAGCTGGGGTCATGGCTGCAGCCAGATCTCACGAAGACCTTGATGCCTGGGCCCCGTCCCGTGGCACTCTGGCACCTTGATCTGTATGATTGGTTGCCGTGGAATACCTCCTGAAACAGTATGCCCTCCAGCAGGGGGCGCTCGAAATCCAGTACATTGAGGAGTTCTTTCTCGATTTCCCCCGCAAGAAGACCGCCGCCGAAGTGATGCAGCGTCTGAGCGATCGCGACCATCAGATCCTGATGGCGGAGGCGCCGCTGCCGGACGACCCCGGCATGGTCGTGCCGGTGTCGTTCAAGGTGGCGCACGAGCTGCGGACCAACGAGAGCGATCCCCAGCTGGCGGACCTGGTCGCCCAGCTCGAGGACTGCGTCGAGTTCGACGGCCGGCGCATCCTCTATCAATGGATTGGCGGCACCCGCAGCGACTGGCGCGGGCAGGGACACTTCCGCGCCCTCACCGAGGAACAGGAAGTCTGGGCGCTTGCCAACGGCTTCGACGAGATCATCGTCAAGACCAAGAACCGCTTCTACGAGATGCGCAGCACCCTGGCGCAGCTGCACTTCGACGTCATCCGCTTCGTCGAGCACCCCTTCGACAGCTCCGAGTCCAAGGTGTTCCTCAGCAAGCGCCTGGGCCAGCACGTGATCGACCGTCATCGCAGCCGCCGGTTGCTCGTCCGGACCGACTGAGGCTGACGACGGGCTGCGGGGGGCACCGGTGTCAGACGCGGTCGAGCAGATATCCGACCCGGCCGATCCGCGGCTGGCGGACTACCCGCACATCGGCGATCCCGGCTGGCTACGCGCCCGTGGCCTGTTCGTCGCCGAGGGCCGCCTCGTGGTCGAGCGCCTCGCGGGAGCAGGCCGGTTTCGCATCCGCTCCATGCTGCTGACCCCGACGACGCAGCACGCGTTGGCGGAGCGGATGGCGACGCCTCCTTGCCCTGTTTTCCTCGCCTCGCGGCAGATCATGGAAACGATCACCGGCTTCAGCTTTCACCAGGGCTGCCTGGCGCTGGCGGAGCGCGGGCCGGCGCTGCCGCTGTCGTCGCTCGACGCCGGCCGGTGGATGCTGGGGGTCGAGGGGGTCGGAAACCCGGATAACGTCGGCGGCCTGTTCAGAACCGCGGACGCCTTCGGGATGGACGGCGTGCTGCTCGACGCCGGCAGCGGCGATCCGCTCTACCGCAAGGCGATCAGGGCGTCGATGGGAGCGGCACTGCGGCTGCCGTTCGTGACGAGTGACGCCTTTGCCGACGCGCTGGCGGCGCTGAGAAGGACCGTGACGCTGGTGGCGCTGACGCCGCAGTCGCCGTCGCTGGCGGTCGAGGACTATCGGCGCACGCGCCCGGCGGACGGCGGGACGCTGCTGCTCGTCGGCGCCGAGGGCCCCGGCCTGTCGGCGCAGGTGCTCTCGCTCGCGGACGTCCGCGTCTCGATCCCGCTCATCCACGGCGTCGACTCGCTCAACGTCGTCGTCGCCGCCGGCATCGCGATGGCGGCGCTGCGGCCGGTCTAGTCGAGCGCCTTGCGGAGCAGCGACGTCGCCTTGTCGACGTCCGCCGCGACCTTGGTGATCGCGTCGGCGACGATCGGTACGAAGCGTGTCGCTTCGTCGCGGTGCTGCTGCTCGAGCCCTTCGCGGATTCCCGGCAGCGTCTTGACCCCGTAGCCGGTGTAGAAGCCAGGCGCATAGGCGAGGTGCGTGAACCACGGGCGGCGGGGCAGGCCGGCGTCGTGGTGATAGTCGCGCTCGGTCGAGTAGAGGAGGCGGTTGATCTCGGCGAGTGGCGCGGTCTGCAGATCCTTGCTGTCCGCCTTGGGGAGGCGGCTGAGCGCGCGCTCGTATTTGTCGGCGGCCTTCGACAGCTGCGACAGCGCTGACTTGATTGGCGCGGTGTCGAGCGGCTGACCGCCGCTGGCGCTGAGTTTGTCGATCTCCTCGACATAGCCCCGCAACGTGTCGGCCGCGCCTCCGAACTCGAACGGCAGGACGTCGGCGTTCGCCAACCGCAGCACCGCGGTGCCGAGGATGCGCGACAGCGCCGCGCCGTGCACGAAGGTGCCGTCCGAGAATGTCGTGTACCAATAGTAGGAATCGTAAATCGAGTGATAGACGCCGCCGCCGTCGTCGCCGCTGAAGTCGAGGTTGAGCGAGGCTACCGCGAAGTGGTCGAGGAAGACGGTGTAGTCGGAGCCGGAGCCAAGGGCGTCGATGTTCAGCGTCTGCCGGGCCGCCGCCGCGGTCCGGTCCGGGCCCGCCTTGGCCTGCTCGACGAGACGGGCACGCTTGGCGTCGAGCACGCTCTTGCCGGTGCCGCGCGGGTCGTCGACGTCGCGCGCGACTTCGTTGATGAAGACCTGCAGCGAATGCGACCCGCTCGCGCCCAGCCAGCCCTTGCCGGTGCTGTCGGTGTTGATGTACGCGACCGCCTTCTTCGACAGCTCGTCGCCATGCGTCTCGGCCCATTCCGTCGAGCCCAGCAGCCCCCATTCCTCGCCGTCCCAGGAGGCGAGGATGATGGTGCGCTTCGGCCGCCAGCCGGTGGCGAGCAGCTCGCCGAGACCGCGGGCGGTTTCCATCAGCGCGGCGTTGCCGCTGGTCGGGTCCGAGGCGCCGTTCACCCAGGCATCGTGGTGGTTGCCTTCGATAACCCACTCGTCCGGGTACTCAGCACCGGGGATCCGGGCGATGACGTTGTAGAGCGGCCGCACCTGCCAGTCGAACGCCAGCTTGAGGTGCACCTTCGCGGGGCCGGCACCGACGTGATAGGTGACCGGCAGCGCGCCGCGCCAGGCCTCCGGCGCCACCGGGCCCTTGAGGTTGCGCAGCAGCGGCAGCGCGTCGGCCGACGAGATCGGCAGCACCGGGATCTTCAGCAGCGTCTGGGCTTCGCTCCGCTCCAGCCTGCGGCCGCCCGGCGCCGAGCCCCATCCCGGCGTCAGCGGATCCCCGGGGTGAATCGGCATGTCCATGACGCTGCCGCGCTGCACCCCCTGCTCCGGCCGCCACGCCCCTTCGGTGTAAGCATCCCCCTGAAAGTAGCCGTCGTCCCGCGGGTCGGAATAGATGATGCAGCCGGCCGCGCCGTGCTCCCAGGCGACCTTCGGCTTGATGCCGCGCCAGCTCTTGCCGTAGCGCGCCAGGACGATCTTCCCCTTGACGTCGATGTTCAGCTTTGCCAGCTCCTCATAGTCCTCGGGGACCCCGTAATTGACGTAGACCAGATCCGCGGTGACGTCGCCGTCCGCCGAGTAGGCGTTGAAGGTCGGCAGCTGCCCGGCGTCGGACGAGTCCTCGTCTGCGGCCACCGCCGGTTCCTTCAGCGCCGCCGTGAACTTCTCCGGCGCGACCAGCTCCACCACCCGCTCGGTGGGGTAGGGCATCAGGGCTTCGGTGGGCTCAATCGTCGCGTCCAGCCCCCACGATTTGAACCTGGCGAGGATGTACTCGGCGACCTGCCGGCTCGCCGGGCTCCCGGCGTGATGCGGCTCCTTGGTGATTTCCCGCATGTATTCCCGCAGCCGTTCGGGGCTGGGCACGGCGCGGAACTGTTTTTCCGCCGTCCGTTCGGCGGCCAGGTGGGCGGTGGTGAAACCGCGCACCGGCGGCTCCTGTTCCGAGTGCAGGGCGGGGGGCGCGAGCAGCGTGACTGCCAGCGCGAGCGTGACGCGGCGTAAATCCATGCGCAGAAGATTACAGGATTTGGCGCCGCCGATGGGTTCGGGTCAGCTCGAGACCGCCGTTTGCGCCGCCCGGCCCGTGTGGCTACGATGTGACTACAATGACGACGAAGACCCGGATCGTTCGCATCGGCAACTCCCGGGGGATTCGTCTGCCCAAAGTGCTGCTCGATCAGGCTGCGTTGCCCGATGAAGTGGAACTGCGAGCGGCGCGCGGGCGGATTGTCGTGAGCGCGGCGTCGCGGCCGCGCAGTGGATGGGCCGACAAGGCTCGCGCCATGCGTCAGCGCGGCGACGACGTGCTGCTCGATGACGGAACTGCGACACGGTTTGACCAGTCCGAGTGGCAGTGGTGATCGTTCGTGGCGAGGTCCATCTCGTTCGCTGCCTAGTCTCGGCACGCTGACGGAGCCTTCCATGACCACACATGCTGACCTGCTCGCGCGCCTCACCGCGGCGATGAACCGGCACGACCTCGCCGCGTTCGTCGACTGTTTCGATCCGGATTACGAGAGCGAACAGCCGGCGCACCCCGACCGGCACTTCCGCGGCCGGGCGCAGGTCGAGAAGAACTGGACCGCGATGTTCGCCGGGCTGCCCGATTTTCAGAGCGAGGTCCTGCGCTGCAGCATCGACGGCGACACCCTCTGGATGGAGTGCCGCTGGACCGGGACGCGCGGCAATGGCACGCGGCTGGACGCGCGTGGGACGGCGATCTTCGGCGTCCGTGGCGGGCGGCTTGCGTGGGGGCGGCTTTACATGGAGGATGTGCAGACCGGGCCGGGTCTGCAGGCGGCGGTGGCGTCGCTCGCCGGTGGCGAGGCTGCAGTCAGTGGGCCGTCGGGCGATCCACGCGCGCCGAAGTCGGGGTCTCGTCCGGCTCAGTAAGCCCTCACCGACCGTCCCGTGCAGGCCTTCGGAGAATGGAGCGCCATGGCGCCGTCCAGGCGTCTCCCACGCTCCGAAGGAGAGCCATGCCTGCAAAGCCGGTCTCTGAAAAGGCCCGCGTCAAACCCCGCACTGCCATCGCTGTGCTGCACCCGGTCGCGGACGTGGTGGCGTCGCTCGGCCTGCCGAAGAACGTCCGCTTCGTAGCGCCGAAGCAGGCCAGGCTGATCTTTCTCTTCGTGCCGGCGCGCCGCGAGCTCGACTCCCGCATGCCCGCCGCCGTCAAGGCGCTGGCCCCCGGCGCCGCTCTCTGGGTCTTCTTCCGCAAGGGCTCGAAGGGCCAAGGGCTGGACATGAACCGCAACGACGTCTGGGCCGTGGCCGAACGCCTCGGCCTCCGGCCCCTCGGCATCGTCAGCGTCGACGACACCTGGTCGGCATTCCGCCTGCGGCCTGGAACGGAGGATGACGTGTAAGATCGGGGCGATGGCGGCCGTTGTCCCCGATCCGAAGAAGATCAAGAGCTTCCGTACCGAGACCGCGTTCGAGCGCTGGCTGGCTGCGAACCATGGGCGCGAGACGGAAATCTGGCTGAAGATTCACAAGAAAGATTCCGGCCTGCCGACGGTGACCGCGGCCCAGGCGCTGGACGTGGCGCTCTGCTGGGGCTGGATTGACGGCATCCGCAAGAGCCTGGACGACAAGTCGTTTCTCCAGCGCTACACGCCGCGGCGCGCGCGAAGCATCTGGAGCCAGGTCAATCGGGGGAACGTTGGCCGGCTCACGGCAGCGGGACGCATGCAGCCGCCAGGACAACGACAAATCGACGCCGCCAAATCCGATGGCCGCTGGGACGCCGCCTACGCGCCGATACGCGAGACAACGGAGGCGACGG
>JAYTEJ010000103.1:0-1703 GCA_043735365.1 Acidobacteriota bacterium | reverse complement strand
CGCCGGCGCCTGCGGAGGGGGCCCGCCGCAGCGACGTGCCGGTGCTGGCCGACTTCGACGCGCGCGTCAAGAACTACGTCGCGCTCCACCGCCGGCTCGAGGACACGCTCCCCCACCTATCGAAGGACTCCACCCCCGAGCAGATCGACAGCCACCAGCGCGCGCTGGCGCGGCTGCTGCAGCAGGCGCGCGCCGACGCCAGCCCCGGCGGCATCTTCACCCCCGACATCCAGGCCGTCGTCCAGCGGCTGATGGCGCAGGTGTTCGGCGGGCCGGACGGGGCGGCTCTCAAGGCGTCGATCATGGACGAGAACCCCGGCCCGCTGAAGCTGACGGTGAACTCGCGCTACCCCGACACCATCCCGCTCTCCACCGTCCCGCCGCAGGTGCTGCAGGGACTGCCGACGCTTCCCGAGGAGCTCGAGTTCCGCTTCATCGGCCGCCACCTGATCCTGATGGACGAGCACGCCCACCTGATCGTGGACCTGATGGAGAACGTCCTGCCGCGCTGAGCAGACACCCTATGAAGACCCGCATCGCCGCCGCCACGCTGATCGCTCTGGCCCTGGTCATCGCGTGGAACCGGTCCACCGCGCCCGCCAGCGCGCAATCGTCCCCGCCCCAGGCGCCCGCGCTGACGCTCCCCAACAGGGCTGACTCGCTCAAGTTCGCGGTGCTCGGGGATTTCGGGACCGGCAGCAGCGAGCAGTACGACCTCGCGGCGCAGATGAAGCGCGTCCACGACCTCTTTCCGTTCGAGCTGGTGACGCTCGTCGGCGACAATCTCTACGGCTCCGAGCGGCCGCAGGACTTCAAGAACAAGTTCGAGACCCCCTACCAGCCGCTGCTCGAGTCTGGGGTGAAGTTCTACGCCTCGCTCGGCAATCACGACGCCCGCGAGCAGCGCTACTACAAGCTGTTCAACATGGACGGCAAGCTCTACTACTCCTTCAAGGCGAAGCAGAGCGTCCGCTTCTTCGCGCTCGAGAGCACCTACATGGACCCGGAGCAGGTCGCCTGGCTGGAGAAGGAGCTGAGGGGCTCGAACGAGGACTGGAAGATCCCCTACTTCCACCACCCGCCCTACTCGTCCGGCGGCCGGCACGGCTCCGACGCGCGGCTGCGCGAGGTCCTCGAGCCGCTGTTCCTCAAGTACAACGTCTCGGTCGTCTTCACCGGACACGATCACTTCTACGAGCGCACCAAGCCGCAGCAGGGGATCGTCTATTTCGTGGTGGGCTCGGGCGGGCAGTTGCGCAAGGGGAACATCGACCGGCGTTCGGGGCTGACCGCGGCGGGCAACGACACCGACCAGATTTTCCTCGCCGCCGAGATCAACGGCGACACGATGTCGTTCAACGCCGTGTCTCGCGGCGGCCAGGTGGTGGACTCCGGCGCGATCACGCGCCGGAAGTAGCTTCGGCGTTTTTGTCCTTGTCCTTGTCCTTGCCCTTGTCCTTCTGCCTGGCGTCCTGCTCCTCGAGCGCCTCCGGGGTGCGGGCCCAGTCGATCTCGAACACCGCCTGCATTCGCCGCGCGACCTTGGCATCGCGGATGATGACCCCCACTTCCCGCCGGCCGTCGAGCTCGAGCTTGCGCAGGCTCTGGCTGCCCATGAAGGCGGTCGAGCCGTCGCGGATCATCGCGCGGACGTGCAGCCGCCGGTCGGGAAGCTTCCGGGCGTCGATGCCCGACGCCCCCTT
>JAYTEJ010000102.1:0-5966 GCA_043735365.1 Acidobacteriota bacterium | reverse complement strand
CCGCAGAAGCCGATGTCGTCGCAGACCGCGCCGCGCAGGGCGCGCACGTCGCGCCCGAGATGCTGCGCCAGGGCGGCGTTGCCGCGCAGCAGCGCGCCGCGGCTGTCGAACACCGCGATCGGATCGCTGATGGCGTCGAAGGTCCGCTCCCACTCCGTCTTGCCGCGGCGGACAACGTCGTGGAGGCGGGCGTTCTGCACGGCCATCAGCACCTGGCCGGCGACGATGCCGAGGAAGCGCTCGTCCTCGGCACGAAACCGCCCGGGCGTCGACGAGCCCAGCGACAGCGTGCCGATGAGCTCGGCCCCGGCCATCATCGGCACGCTGAGCGCGCTCCAGCCGCGCTCCTGTCCGCGCAGCGGCACGGCACCGAGCGGCCCCTCGCCGATCACGCACGGCGCATGGTGCTCAATTACACAGTCGCTCGGGTCGAGGGGGGTACCGGCGGGCCATGCCCGCCGCAGTCCCGGCGGTCCGACGAACGCCCGCTCGGGATACCCGCCGCCGTCGTCGCGCAGACGGATGGAGCCGGAGTCGGCGGCGAACGCCATGGTCAGCGACTCGAGCGCGACATTCAGGACCTCGTCGAGCTCCAGCGACCGCGCCGTGCCCTCGCAGATCTGGTTGATCGTCTGGAGCTCCCAGAACAGACGCCGGTTCAGCGCTCCGGCTTCCTCGTCGGCGATCGGCGCCGTCACGACGTCGTTTTTGGTGTGCATGGACTGTGCGAGGCCGGCGGGGATGCCCGCCAGCCGCACTACTCACCGCAAGAGCCGGGCCGAAAGCGCGCACCGGGCTGTGCGGTGGCGAACACACGGGCAGTCAGTGCGTTAGCGGTCGTGGGGGGAAACGGCGGGAGGCCGCGCCGGTGAGGGCGTTTCATCGATGAAACGCGGGCATGTTTCACGGATGCAACAGCCGCCCGTGACGGACCTGGCTCAGTCGCTCAGGCCGTACTTCTTCATCAGCCGCCAGAGAGTGGTCCGGCTGACCTGCAGTTCCCGCGCCGCGGCGGCGATCTCGCCGCCGTGGCGCGACAGGGTGGCGACGATGGCATCGCGGTCGGCGCGCTCCCGGGCCGCCGCCACCGTGCCCTCGGGCGAGGCGGGAAGCTCCGGAGCCGCGGTCACCTCTTCGGGCAGATCCTCCGGCCGCAGCTCGGGTCCCTGGGCGATGGCGACCGCACGCTGGATCATGTGTTCGAGCTGCCGGACGTTGCCGGGGTAGTTGTACGCCGAGAGCAGCGTCCAGGTCTCCGGGCTGCACCGTTCGACGCCGGCGGCCGGGCCGAACCGGGCGAGGAAGGCGTCGACCAGCAGTTTGAGGTCGTCGCCCCGATCCCGCAGCGGCGGCATGTGGATGCGGTGAACGTTTAGCCGGTAGAACAAGTCCCGCCTGAACGCCCCCGCCTCGATCGCCGCCTTGAGGTCGACGTTGGTGGCGGCCACGAAGCGGACGTCCACCCGCCGGCTGTCGTTCTCCCCCATCCGGCGGACTTCGCCCGACTCCAGCGCGCGCAGCAGCTTGGCCTGGAGCGCGCCGGACATGGTGCCGATCTCGTCGAGGAACAGGGTGCCGCCGGAGGCATGCTCGATCAGCCCGGCGCGCGGGGCGGCGGCGCCGGTGAAGGCGCCCTTGCCATGGCCGAAGAGCTCATTCTCCAGCAGCGACTCGGTGAGCGCGGCGCAGTTGAGGGCGACGAAGGCGCGGCCGGACCGGGCGCTGCCGGCGTGGATGGCGCGCGCCGCCAGCTCCTTGCCGGTGCCCGTCTCCCCCGTGATGAGTACCGTGCCCTGCACCGGCGCGGCCCGCCGGATGTGCTCCTTCACCTGGGTCATCGCCGGACTGGTGCCGATCAGCGTCTCGAGGGATCCGACCGGACGGATGCTGCGCTGCAGCAGGTCGACGTGGCGCGCCAGGTGCCGCCGCTCGGCCGCGCTCCGCACGCGCATCAGGAGTTCATCCCGGAAGAACGGCTTCTGGACGAAATCCACCGCCCCGAGTTTCATGGCCTCGACGGCGGTCTCGATCGTTCCGAAGCCGGTCATGATGATGAAGGCCGCATCGACCTTGTGATCGCGCAGCTTCCGCAGCAGGTCCAAACCGGAGAGCCCCGGCATCCGCATGTCGGACAGAATCACGTCGAACCCGCCAGCGATGGCGAGGCTGAAACCTTTCTCCCCCTCGGCGGCGGTCTCGACCGCGTAGCCCGCGGCGCGCAGGATGCGTTCGGTGCTGTCACGCACCGAGGTGTCGTCGTCGATGATCAGGATTCGCGGCATCGGAAGCCCCGGGGCTGCTAAGTCTATACTGCCCGCAGCTGATGAGGGTGGCGACGAGAGGCGCGCGGATCGTTCTGGCGGCGGCGGCGCTCGCCGTCCAGGCGTGCTCCTCGTCTCCGGGCGCGCCGGGACGGCCGTCGCTCCCGTCCGGGGGGGCCCCGACCGAACTGCGGATCGGCACGACGGCAGCGGGACGTCTGACGGTGCGGTCGATTTCGCTCGAGGACTACGTCGAGGCCACGATTCTGTCCGAGTTCGCGCCGGCCGCGGGCGATCCGGCGGTCGTCGAGCGGATGTTCGAAGTGCAGGCGGTGCTCGGACGGACCTACGCCCTCGGGCACCGCGGCCGCCACGCTCGAGACGGCTACGATCTCTGCGACCGCACCCACTGCCAGCTGTTCCAGCCCGAGCGCCTCCTCACCTCGCGATGGGCGCCGCAGGCGGCCGCGGCGGTGCGGCGCACGCGCGGCGAGGTGCTGTGGTTCGCCGGCGCTCCCGCGCTGGCGGTGTTTCACGCCGATTGCGGCGGGCGGACGAGCTCGGCCGCCGAGGTCTGGGGCGGAACGGCGCGGCCCTACCTGATCGGCCGGCCGGACGATGGCGACGCCGCCTCGGCGCACGTTGCCTGGGAGTATCGCGCCAGCCGCAGCGGGGTGCTGGCGGCCCTCAACGCGGACCCCGCCACCCGCGTCGGCGCCCGGTTCGACGCGCTCGAGGTGATCGACCGCGATGCCGCCGGGCGCATCGAGCACGTCACCGTGCGCGGCACCACCCCCCATGTCGTCAGCGGCGCGACCCTCCGGACGGCGCTCACGAATGCGTTCGGGGCGCGCAGCATCCGCAGCACGTGGTTCGACGTTCACCCGGATGCCGGCGGCCTGGTGTTCACCGGGCGGGGGTACGGCCACGGTGTCGGGCTGTGCCAGGCCGGGGCGCTGGCCCGGCTGCGCGCCGGGGCCAGCGTCAGCGCGGTGCTGGAGCGCTACTTTCCTGGCACCCGGCTGCTCCGCGGCGGCAGGTGAGCCCGGCGGTTCCGGCGCCGCCGCCTTCGCCATCGCCTATAATGTGGGGACACGGGGCACCCGCCCCCCTCTACCGGGGCCGCCCGGGTAAACGTTCCGCCGATCGAGGCGTATCACATGACAGGAGCCCACCCGGCGGGCGTGTCCGGACGCGAAGCGGATGGCACCGCGGCCTCGGCCGTGAAAGCCCTGCAGGCCGAGGGTCGGCTGGCCGAGGCGCGCGAACGCTATGCCGAACTGGTCGGCAGGCATCAGCGCCGGGCCGTGCGCATCGCGCTCCACTACCTGCGGGATTCGGCCGAGGCCGACGAGGCGGTGCAGGACGCCTTCGTGAAGGCCTACTCTCACCTGGCGTCGTTCCGGGAGGAGCTGCCTTTCGAGGTCTGGTTCACGCGCATTCTGATCAACGGCTGCCTGGACCGGATCAAGGCGCGCACGCGCCGGGGCCGCTGGTTCGTGCCGATGCCCGACGGCCCCGGGGGGCAGCAGGATTTTGCCGAGCGGACCGCGGCAAAGGGACCGTCGCCCGAGGATCAGTTGCTGGCGCGGGAGCGGCGCGCGACCGTCAACCGGGCCATCGCCAGGCTGCCGGAGCGTCAGAGGTCGGTGTTCATGCTGAGTCATTACGAAGGGTGCACGTCGCGGGAGGTGAGCGCCATGACCGGGCTGAACGAATCCACCGTGCGGGTTCACCTGTTCCGGGCGATCCGGCGGCTGCGCATCCTGCTGGCGGAGACGACGGAGAGTTCGGGGGAGAAACGCCGTGTCAATCCTTAATAGCCTGAGGCGCAGCCACCATCTGGACGATGGCGCTCTGGCGGCGGTGTGCGCGGAGAACCGGCTCGCCGCCAGGCCGGGGCATCCCCATCTCGCGGACTGCGCGACGTGCCGCGCCCGTTTCACGCAGCTCGAGGCCTGGCTCGACCAGGTGAAGGCCGACGCCGTCGCCGCAGCGGACGAACTCTTCCCCGCCGAGCGCCTGGCGGCGCAGCGCGCGCAGATTTTTCGCCGGCTCGAGGCGGCCGAGCATCCGACCCGGGTGATTGCCTTCCCGAAATTCGCGCCGCCGGCGCCTTCCCGCTCCTCCGGGGCGTCGCGCTGGATCGCCGCGGCGGCGGCCGCGGGGCTGATCGTCGGCGTCGGCGTCGGCCAGATGATGGACTTCCGGCATCTGACGAGCAGCCGTCCGTCGGGCGTCCAGGCCCGGCTCTCGGTGCAGCCGTCCGAACCGGCATCGCCGCCGCGGGAAACCGCCGGCGACGAGGCCTTCCTGCGGGATCTGGATGCGTCGCTGTCGCGTCCTTCCGTTCCTGAGCTTCGCGCGTTGGACGAGTTCACGCCGCACGCGGGCGAGCAGCCGCGCTAGTGGCGACGTCCCAGCCGCTCGTCTTCCGCAAGGGCCTCGACATGAAGGCGGCCGTGGCGGGAGAGCTCGCCGCCGCCTACCACAGCGCCATCGTCGACGCGGTTCGCGCCAACGATTTCCGGCACGAGGCCGGACGGCTGACCGTCCACCTCGCCCGCGAGTTCGGCTTCTGCTACGGCGTGGACCGGGCCGTCGACTACGCCTACCAGGCGCGGCGGCGCTTCCCCGATCGCAACGTCTTCCTCACCGGCGAGATCATCCACAACCCGCACGTCAACGATCGGCTGCGCGAGGCCGGCATCCGCTTCCTTTCGGACCCCGGTGAGCAGCGCGAGCGGCTGGGGCCGGAGGATGTCGTGATTCTGCCGGCCTTCGGGGTGACGGTGACCGACATGGCGCAGCTCTCCAGTCAGGGATGCACGCTTGTCGATACCACCTGCGGCTCGGTGCTCAACGTCTGGAAGAACGTCGTGCGCTACGCGCGGGAGGGGTTCACTTCCATCATCCACGGCAAGGTCCGCCACGAGGAGACGCGCGCCACCGCCTCCCAGGCGCTGAAGTATCCGCAGGGGCGCTACCTGATCGTCCTCGACCGTGACGAGGCCGGCCAGGTGTGCGACTACATCCGCTCGGGCGGCGACCGCGCCGCCTTCCTGGAGCGGTTCGCGGCGGCCGCCTCGCCGGGCTTCGATCCGGATCGCGACCTGATGCGCGTCGGCTGCGCCAACCAGACGACGATGCTGATGACCGAGTCGCTCGAGATTGGCGAGATGTTCCGTGAGGCGATCCGCGCCCGCTACGGCGAGGACGCGCTCGCCACCCAGTTCCGCTCGTTCGACACCATCTGCAGCGCCACCCAGGAGCGCCAGGACGCGATTGTGGCGCTCCTCGACGAGCAGCGGCTGGATCTCATGCTCGTGGTTGGCGGCTACAACAGCAGCAACACCTGCAACCTCGCGCGCCTGTGCGCGGCGCGGGTGCCCACCTATCACATCGCCGATCCCGACTGCATGGTGTCGGCCACCGAGCTGCGCCATCGTCCCGTCGGCGCGCCCTCGACCACCGCCGGCACCGAATCGGTGGCCCGCGACTGGCTGCCGGCGGCGGGCGGGCTGGTCGTGGGGCTCACGGCCGGGGCCTCGACGCCGAACAACATCGTCGGCGACGTCATCCAGCGCCTCGAACTGTTCGCGCTGGGCCGGTCGCGTCCGGCGTCCGCGCTGAATCCGGCCGGGGCCTCCCCCGCCGGCGGCGACCAGGGCTGATTCGAGGTCCCGCCAGCCCCTCCCAACCCGC